>NZ_JBGCBZ010000013.1:0-225993 GCF_041262585.1 Planotetraspora sp. GP83
GGGACGCCCGTCTCCAGCGGGCAACTTATCGAGCGGCTGTGGCATGGCCATCCTCCGGCGTCAGCCCGGAGTAACCTCAACACCTACCTTGCGCGCCTTCGACGGTTCCTCTTAGACACGCGCATCCGTACCACAGCGAGCGGCTACGTGTTCGACGTGCCGGATAACGAACTCGACGTTGTGATCTTCAGCCGATGGGCCACCGAAGCCGCAAGTGCAAGCCGAAGGGGCCAACACTCAAAGGCGATCAACGCGTTTGAGCAGGCGTTGGCGTTATGGCGTGGCAATCCTCTCGAAGGGATCGAGCTCGATAGTGAAATGGCCGCTTGGGCAGGGCGATTACACGAAGACCATCGTAGGGTCACTGATCCTTCGACGTGCGGCTAACACTTGGCAGGCACGCAGAGGTAATCGGCGGACTCCGGTCGTGGGCCCAAAAAAATCCGTTGCGTGAGCGTCCACATGGTCAGCTTATGCTGGCTCTTCACCGAGACGGCCGTCGCTCTGAAGCGCTCTACGTCTACGAGCAACTCCGCCGTCATCTCATCGAACAACTCGGTGCCGAACCGACCGCCGCAGGACAGGACCTTTATAGCCGAATTCTGAGGTCTGACCTAGCCTTGACTTATTGACGACGGATCAGATTATCCAACGGGCCCGGCAAGCTCTCTTCAGCGTTGGCGTAAAGCGTTCCCCCCACTCTTGGCAGCGTTATTTCTCAGAGTCGGACCGAAACTGAATAGCGCCGGAAGGGCCACGCGCAACCACAAGGTTGGGGCGTTGCAGGGCAGGGCGTGGAGACGGTGGCCGCTCCCTGGGAAATCAACGCAGCCAGTAGCCAGCACGTCGTCGCCGCGGACACCCATGAGGCTAACTGTTCTTTCCAGGCATGCGCGCCCTCCACCGGCTGGGAGTCTTGGCTCGCAGGAGCGCCGAGCCCAACCACTACCCCGGGCCCGTCCCGGTCGACGACGTCAAGCGCCGCCTGTTCGGCTGGGACGCCCTGTCCCGGCCGATCTACGTCGAAGACCCCATCACTGGCGGCCTGGTGACCGTCCCCGAGCGCCAAGCCATCGTCCGCAGCGACACCGGCCATGTCATGGGAATCTTTTCCGACGCCTACCAGCCCCACCCGTACGTGGAATGGCTGATCGGCACCATCGGCCGCCTGCTGGACGATGACCTGTCCATCGGCTCAGCGGGTCTGCTCCGCAATGGGGCCGTTGCCTGGGTCTCCGTCGAGGTGCCCGACACCATCACCACCCCCGAAGGAGTCGAGTTCCGGCCCCACCTGCTCGGCGCCACCTCCTTCGACGGGTCTCTCGCGACGACGTTCAAACGAGTGATCACGAACGTGATCTGCGACAACACGATGGCCGCAGGTCTGGCCGAGCGTGGGCAGCAGGTGAAGATCAAGCATTCCAGGCACTCCAAGCTGCGCCTCAACGAAGCCCGCGACGCGCTCAACATCGTCTACCAGGTCGCCGACGACTTCGCCGACCAGGTCAAACGGCTCTGCGACATCACCGTCAGCCCGCGCCAATGGGCCGCCCTGCTTGACGAGCTCGCCCCCGTACCCACCGAGCCCGGCCGCTCCCGCAGCCTCGCCGAGACCAAACGCCAGACCATGAACCCGGCTCTGGCGTCACGACGACCGCGTGTCCCCCTGGGCAGGCACCGGCTGGGGCGTCATCCAAGCCGCCAATACCTACGCCCACCACGAGCAGACCGTCCGCGGCGCCTGCCGTGCCGAACGCAACATGCTCCGCGCCGTGACCGGCGGCGTCGACGACCTCGACCGCGAGACCATCCGCATGCTGGAGAAGGTGCTCGATCGGCCCGTCCTGCCAGGCGCCGCATGATCTTGCCGCCTCGTACGGCCCGCCGACCCTGCTGCGGGCCGTACGAGATGTAGTCAACTGAGCGACGCCTCATCGGGCAGGATCAGGGATGGCGACGTGTGCTCGGGAGGGCGAGATGAACGACAAGATGGCGGCGCTGCTCGACGATGTTGTCGCGCGACTGGAGAAGAGCATCGTCGCCCGAGACTGTCCCGCCATCGTCGTCCTGGACGGGGACCGCAGGCTCGTGCTCAGCGACTATGACTACCTGCGTGACGAGGCGACGGCCGCCGCCTTCGAAACACGGGTCGCCGCTAAGGCCCGCGAGATCAGTGCACGCTGGTGGGTACTGGCCGTACCGCAGGTCTGGGTTTTCATTCCGCCGAGCACCGTGGCTATGCGAGCGGTGTCGAACCATCCCCTGCGCGAAGGGGAGCAAGAAGCCATCACCTGGATGAGCTGCGATCGAGACGACGGCGTGGACTACGGCCGGGTCCCGTATGGCCGGCGCCCCAACGGGGAACCGATCTTCGATGATCCCGAGGTGTTCACCGTAGGAGTCAGACCGCACGAGACCATGCCCGGCTTTACCCTGCTTCAGGCATGCCTTAGGAACGAGGCGGACAGTCCTTCGCCAGAGAGATGAGAAGACGAAAGCATGTAGCGATCGTAAATCTAGCTATGGGGGGTTGGAGTGCCAAGACATCCGATCTGCCTAACCTGTCAAGTCATGTCCGACTGGTTGCTTCTGCAGGGTCCTCTTCAGGGAAGGTTGCGGAAGACGCCTGAAGCTTTGCCGATCACTCCGGTGGCCAGGAGCGGACCGCCGGGGACGGCCGACAGCGAGGTCAGTTCTCCGCCGGACGGAACCCTTGTCCAGTGGCCGGAGGAGTCGCGGTGGGCGAGGGCGGAGTCGTAACCGTTGATGTCGGTGGAGCCGAGAAACCAGTGGCCGCCCTTGCCGTCGGGGACGGGCGGGAGGGCACGGATCATGCGTCCGGCCTTCGCGGAGGTGTCCTCGCTGCGCCAGCCGGAACCGGTCTGGGAGAGCAGGAACGACGAGGCCCCGATCTCCCCCGTGATCCAGATGCCGGACGGGTCGGCGGTGATGGCGGTCAGCCGAGGACCGGCAGGGTCGGGCGGGAAATCGTCGGCCGGGGGCGGAGCCGTGGGCAGCGCCGCGGTCAAGCTGACTCGGGTCCAGACCTTGCCGTCGAAGTGGTGCACCCAGGGGGCGTCGCCGTCGAGGGCCCAGATGTCGGAGGTGGAGCGGGCGCTGACTCGGAAGGCGGAAAAGGAGACGCTCTGTTCCGACCAGGTGGCGCCGTTGTAGTGCCAGGCCTTGTAGTCGCCCAAGACCCACACATCGTTGTCAGCGACGGCAAGGCTCCCGGCCGTAACGGGCAGCCTCTGGACGATCGCCCAGGTGTGTCCGTCCCAGCGCAGGACGGAGGTGTTGCTCTCGTCGCTGGCCAGGGCCCACACGTTGGAGGGGGCGGACGCGGCGATCGAGCCGATGTTGCCGCGATTCACTGGGAAGTCGCTTTTCGTCCAGCGGTCGCCGTCCCAGTGGAAGACTGTGGGGCGGTGCGGGCCGTCGGCCATCGGCAGCCAGGCGCCGATGCCGAGGATGTCCCAGCCGACGGCCCAGGCGTCGTGCTCGCTGGTGGCGATGACCTGTCCGTAGGTGACCGACGATTGGGCGGCCACCAGTTTCCAGCGGTCGTTGCCGTCGTCCCAAGGGGTCGTCCACCGGAGCCAGAGGCCAGCGGCGGCTGCGACCGCCGCGACGGCGGCTGCCCACCCGAGCCACCGCCCGGTGGCGGCCAGCTTCAGAAACATGATCGAAGCGTATAAAGGCCGCCAGAACGGCTCATGAGTATTCGTACTCAGCTGGATGAGCGTAGGGCCCAGAGCCGTTCGTGGCGATAGGGTCGTTGCTGGGGAGCCGACGGCCGGGAAGACCACGAAGACGACGGATCGCCCACCGAACACAGTGAGAAGAGGGCACACAGAGACGGCGCTCTACCTCGAAACGCACATCTCCCCTGATCACTGCGCAGGCTCTTTCAAGTGGTGAAGGCCTTCAGCGACACGTAGCAAGATCAACGCGAGTGCGAAGACATCCGACCTGCGTAAGGGCGTCAAGCGGCAGCCTCCAGGCGCGCCGGAAAGGCCACGTGTTCGTCATAGGTCGTGCCCTTCTGGAGACAGTGGTGCAGACAGCCGAGCATCCGGTTGAAGGTGTTGCGTAGCGCGCTGGAGTGCCGGTCGCCTTCGGCGCGCCGGCGGTCGTAGTGGGCCCGGGTGTCGGGGACTACGAAAGTGAAGAGGGCCGGCCCGCGAAGGAACCGGCCCTCCGACCTAACTCACTGAAATCGACCAAGAAAACGGTGAGAGCGGTCGCTTAGCAGCCTACGCGCAATCGGACGATGTGGCATGGGAGACCATAAGGTGGCCGGCCCCAGCGAACATCTACTGCTTCTGGAGGTGGTTGCTGGCCTCTGAGCTGGTACTTCATGGTGGGGCTACCAGGACTTGAACCTGGGACCTCTTCCTTATCAGGGAAGCGCTCTAACCGTCTGAGCTATAGCCCCGCATTATGCGCAAGGAACGTTACCGCATCCCGTAACGGGAGGCGAATCCGTACCCGAACGAGAAAAAGCTTACCGTGTCCGGGCCCCTGGTCGCGCCGCCGGGCACCCACCCTCGGGACTCTCGACAGCACTCCTGCCGCCTCACGCGGGCCGATCGGTTCGTACGGCTACCGCAAGCCGAGCGGCCGGGCGGTAGCCGTACGAGACGCTACTCGGCCTCGCTGAAGGTGACCTCGATGCCGCCGACCAGGTCGGAGGAGATGTTGTAGATCACGGCGCCGAGGGTGGACAGGGCGGTGATGAGCACCACGTTCACCGCGCCCAGGAGGGCCGTGTAGCCGAGGATGCGGACCGGGTCGAACCAGCTTCCGATGTCGATGGTGCTGGCCGTCTTGCCGTCCCCGGTGGTGAGCTGGGTGACGGCGTCGGTGATCGAGGTGAAGACGCCCAGGGCCGACAGCACGCCGTACAGCACGGCCACGGCCACGAACAGCACCACGAAGCAGACCAGCGACACGACGAAGCTGAACTTCATGGCCGACCACGGCTCGACCCGGCGTAGGACCAGGTGGGCCTTCCGGGGAGCCCGGACACCCTGCTTCTTGTCCTTGCTCCCCTCCGTCTTGAGTCCGGGCCGCTCGGCCTCACCGAACGTGAGGCCTCGCGCGAGGCCGTCGACCGGCCGGGAGACCGGTGACACGGCGCCCGCCGATCCCGCCGAGGCGGGACGGGGCGCCTCTCCTGAAGGAGGCGTCTGCGAGAACGGCGGAGATGATGTGGACGGCCTGGAGACGCCCGGACCAGGGGCGCCGGCCGGGGGCTTGCCTCCCGGGCCCGGCTTCCCGGCAGGGTCGGGCCTCCCGGCGCCCGCTCCGAGGGCCCCGGCGGCAGCCGGACGGCCGGGGGTTCCCGCAGGAGCCGGACGGCCGGAGGTTCCGGCGCCGGGGGCAGCCGTACGGCCTGGCGATCCGGAGGGAGACGATGTCACGGGGCCAGGCTTGGCGAAGGGCGCGGTGGGCTCGGCGCCCGTCACCTTGCCGTCCCCGGGCTTGTCCCCGTCCTTGGACGACGGCTGCTTCCAGGGCTGGTCCGCCGCCGACGTCCGGATACGGACGGTGGCGTTGTCGGCCGCCCCCCTGTCGGCCGCGTCCCGGTCCGAGGCGGCCCGGTCGGACCCGCCTCTGTCCGAGGCGGCCTTGTCGGCAGGAGTCACGTCAGTTTCATCGGGCACCACCTCGACGACGCTACCGGCATCGTCGACCCTGGCGGTAACACCGTCCCTCATCGAGGACGACGCGGGACGCGCGCCTCCCGCCTTCTTCCTGGCGGCGCCGGTCGTCCGGGCCCTGCCGGTGTCGCTCATGCCTCGTCTCCTGCCCCGTTTTGCTCGGTCTCCAACGACTCGGGCTCCGTCAACTCGGGCTCCGCCGACGTCGGCTCAACCAGATCCGGCACGGCCAGATCCGGCACGGCCAAACCCGGCTCCGCGGACTCGGCCACGATCGACTCAGCCGACTCGGCCGACTCGGCGTTGCGGGCGAGGGCCACGACACTGTCCCCGTCGGCGAGGTTCATCAGGCGCACCCCCATGGTCTGACGGCCCGACTGCTTGATCTCACCGGCGCTCGTCCGGATCACCCCACCGGCGTAGGTGATGGCGAAGACCTCGTCCTCGGGCCTCACCATGACGGCTCCGACCAGCTTTCCGCGGGCGCTGACGATTTTCGCGGTCAGCACCCCCTTCCCGCCCCTGCCCTGGACCGGGTACTGGTCGGCGGGGGTCCGCTTCGCATACCCGCCCTCAGTGGCGATTAACACGTCATCTCCGTCACCGACGACGTTCATCGCGAGGAGCTCGTCACCGTCGATGAACCGCATGCCGATGACGCCGCTGGTGGCGCGGCCCATCGGGCGCAGGGCGTCGTCGGACGCGGTGAAGCGGATCGACTGCGCGTTCTTGGAGACGAGCAGCAGATCGTCGTCCTCGGAGACGAGACGTGCGGCGATCACCTCGTCATCTTCGCGCAGATTGATGGCGATGAGACCCCCAGATCGGGGTGAATCGTATTCGGAGAGCCGTGTCTTCTTGACGAGACCGCTCCGCGTCGCCAGCACGAGGTACGGCGCGACGTCGTAGTCCCGCAGGTCGAGGATCTCCATGACGTGCTCGTCGGGCTGCATGGCGAGCAGGTTCGCCAGGTGCTGACCGCGGGCGTCGCGGCCGGAGTCCGGCAGCTCGTACGCCTTGACCCGGTAGACCCGGCCCTTGTTCGTGAAGGCCAGCAGCCAGTGGTGGGTCGTCGTGACGAAGAAGTGCTCGACGATGTCGTCCTGGCGGAGCTGGGCGCCGCGGACTCCCTTGCCGCCGCGCTTCTGGGCCCGGTAGAGGTCCATGTTGGTGCGCTTGGCGTAGCCGCCGCGGGTGATCGTGACGACCATGTCCTCTTCGGCGATCAGGTCCTCGATGGACATGTCGCCTTCGTAGGCGATGATCTCGGTCTTCCGCTCGTCGCCGAACTTGGTGATGATCTCGGACAGCTCGTCCGAGACGATCTGCCGCTGCCGGGCCTCGGAGCCGAGGATGTCGTGGTAGTCGGCGATCTGCGTCATCAGGCCGTCGTACTCGTCCTGGATCTGCTGCCGCTCCAGGGCCGCCAGCTTGCGGAGTTGCATGTCCAGGATGGCCTGCGCCTGAACCTGGTCGATCTCCAGCAGCGCCATCAGGCCGCCCTGGGCCTCGGCCGCCGACGGTGACCGCCGGATGAGCGCGATGACCTCGTCCATCCGGTCGAGCGCCTTGAGCAGGCCGCGCAGGATGTGGGCCCGCTCCTCGGCCTTGCGCAGCAGGAACCGGGTCCGCCGGACGACGACCTCGATCTGGTGCTCGATGTAGGACTTGACGAACTGGTCGAGCCGCAGCGTGCGCGGTACGCCGTCCACCAGGGCGATCATGTTCGCCCCGAAGGTGGTCTGTAGCTGGGTGTGCTTGTAGAGGTTGTTCAGCACGACCTTGGCGACCGCGTCGCGCTTCAGCACGATGACGAGCCGCTGGCCGGTGCGCGAGGAGGTCTCATCGCGGACGTCCGCGATGCCGGTGACCTTGCCATCCTTGACCAGCTCGGCGATGGTGAGGGCGAGGTTGTCCGGGTTCACCTGGTACGGCAGGGCCGTCACGACCAGGCACTGCCGGCCCTTGGCGTCCTCCTCGACCTCGACGATGGCCCGCATGGTGATCGAGCCGCGACCGGTGCGGTAGGCGTCGTCGATGCCGCGCCGTCCGACGATCAACGCGCCGGTCGGGAAGTCGGGCCCCTTGACCCGGGCGATGAGCGCTTCGAGCAGCTCCGGGTCACTGGCCTCGGGGTGCTCCAGCGCCCACTTGACGGCCTCGCCGACCTCCCGGAGGTTGTGCGGCGGGATGTTGGTCGCCATGCCGACCGCGATGCCGGCGGACCCGTTGACCAGCAGGTTCGGGAACCGCGACGGCAGGACGACCGGCTCCTGCGAACGCCCGTCGTAGTTGGGCTGGAAGTCGACGGTCTCCTTGTCGATGTCCCGGAGCATCTCCATGGCGATCTGCGCCAGGCGGCACTCGGTGTACCGCATGGCCGCGGCCGGGTCGTTGCCCGGGGAGCCGAAGTTGCCCTGCCCGTCGACCAGCGGATAGCGCAGCGACCACGGCTGCGCGAGCCGTACGACGGTGTCGTAGATGGACGTGTCGCCGTGCGGGTGGTAGGAACCCATGACGTCGCCGACGACGCGCGAGCACTTGAAGTAGCCGCGGTCGGGGCGGTAGCCGCCGTCGAACATGGCGTACAGCACGCGGCGGTGCACGGGCTTGAGGCCGTCACGCACATCCGGCAGCGCACGGGACACGATGACGGACATCGCGTAGTCCATGTAGCTGCGCTGCATCTCGGACTGGATGTCGACCGGCTCGACGCGGTCGGCAGGCGGCCCAGGCGGAGTGTTTACTTCCGTCACGAAAAGTCCTTCTGCTAGACGTCGAGGAATCGGACGTCACGGGCGTTGCGGATGATGAAGTTCCTGCGGGCCTCGACGTCCTCGCCCATCAGGACGCTGAACAGCTCGTCGGCCTGGGCCGCGTCGTCGAGGGTGACCTGCAGGAGCACCCGGGTGTCCGGGTTCATCGTGGTCTCCCACAGCTGGTTGGCGTTCATCTCGCCGAGACCCTTGAAGCGCTGCACGCCGTCGTGGGCCCGGGGGTCGCGCCTGCCGCGGCCGATGCCGTCCTCGATGATCGCGTCGCGCTCCCGGTCGGAGTACGCGTAGGACGCGTCCTCGCCCTTCCGGTCCCACTTGATCTTGTAGAGCGGCGGCTGCGACAGGTAGACGTGGCCGGCCTCGATGAGTGGCCGCATGAAACGGAACAGCAGCGTCAGCAGCAGCGTGGTGATGTGCTGCCCGTCGACGTCGGCGTCGGCCATCAGGATCAGCTTGTGGTAGCGCAGCTTCTCGATGTCGAACTCGTCGTGCACGCCGGTGCCGAGAGCCGTGATCAGTGCCTGGACCTCGTTGTTCTTGAGGACCTTGTCGATCCGCGCCTTCTCGACGTTCAAGATCTTGCCGCGGAGGGGCAGGATGGCCTGGAACTTGGGGTCCCGGCCGCCCTTGGCGGAGCCGCCGGCCGAGTCGCCCTCGACGATGTACAGCTCGCACTTCTCCGGCTCGGACCACTGGCAGTCGGCGAGCTTGCCCGGCAGCCCGCTGCCGCTCTCCAGCAGGGACTTGCGCCGGGTCAGGTCGCGGGCCTGGCGGGCCGCGATGCGGGCGCGGGAGGCCTGGAGCGACTTGTTGATGATGTCCTTGGCCTCGCCGGGGTTGCGCTCGAACCAGTCGCGAAGGTGGTCGTTGCACGCCTTCTGGACGAACGACTTGGCCTCGGTGTTGCCCAGCTTGGTCTTGGTCTGCCCCTCGAACTGCGGGTCGGCCAGCTTGACCGAGATGATCGCGGTGAGACCCTCGCGGATGTCGTCGCCCGTGAGGTTGTCGTCCTTGCCCTCCTTGAGGAACTTCTGCTCGCGCGCGTAGCGGTTGACGATGGTCGTCAGCGCCGCGCGGAAGCCCTCCTCGTGGGTGCCGCCCTCGGCCGTGTTGATCGTGTTGGCGAACGTGTAGATCGACTCACTGTAGGAGGCGTTCCACTGCATGGCGATCTCGACCGAGATGCCGTCGCCGTGCTCCTCGAAGTCGATCACCGAGCTGTGGATCGGCTCCTTCTTGGAGTTGAGGTGGGTGACGAAATCGGACAGGCCGCCCTCGTAGAGGTACGTGACGACGACCGGCTCGCCGTTGACGTGATCGGGCCGCTCATCGCGGATGATCATCGTCAGGCCCTTGTTGAGGAAGGCCATCTCCTGGAACCGGCGCGAGAGCGTCTCGAAGTTCCAGGTGGTCGTCTCGAAGATGGTGTCGTCGGCCCAGAAGGTGGTCGAGGTGCCGGTGCTCTCGGTCGGCTCGCCTCTGACCAGTGGCCCGGTCGGCTTGGAGTGGTCGTAGGTCTGCCGCCAGTGGTAGCCGTCCCGGCGGATCTCGACCTTGAGCCTCGTCGACAGCGCGTTCACGACCGCGGCGCCCACGCCGTGCAGGCCGCCCGAGACGGCGTACGACTTGCTGTCGAACTTTCCACCGGCGTGCAGCGTGGTGAGCACCAGCTCGACTGCCGGCCGCTTTTCCACAGGGTGTTCACCGACGGGGATGCCGCGACCGTTGTCCACTACCCTGACGCCGTTGTCGGCGAGGAGCGTGACCTCGATCGTGTCGCAGTATCCGGCCAGTGCCTCGTCGACCGAGTTGTCCACAATCTCGTAGACCAGGTGGTGGAGACCGCGCTCGCCCGTCGAGCCGATGTACATTCCCGGGCGCTTGCGGACCGCTTCCAGTCCCTCGAGAACGGTGATAGAGCTAGCGTCGTAGGACAAGTGCGAAATCCTCCTGCCGCGGACACGCGGCGGGGGCCCTCTGCCAATACGCTGCCCCAGCCGTGCCCGTCACCGTTTTGAGTGCCCCGATGCGCACCCAGGGGAATCGGCCCTCCGGGCCGGGGGGTAGCGCAAACCGGACGTGTCCTTGAGTCCGCTTTCATTCTACCGGTCTGGAGGACCTCAGGGGGCATTGACGGGGGCTGTGATGCCCTGTCGCGTGACGATCATGGTTTTGAACCTCCCCCACTCGGGGTGGGTGTCATGGCCTCAGACGCGATTTTGGGCGGTTCAGGCCCTCACGCGGCCCCCACGGACCCACCGCCCTACCGACTCCCCTGCGGCTCTCGCCCCGCCGGCGATCTCACCGTCAGCCGTAGGTGTCCCGGGGGCCCTGGCTCCCGTGGACCCGGAGACCGCCTCCCGGCCGGGGTCCGGTGTTGGGCCCGTGGACCTTCACGCGCGTGACCGTGCCGTCGCCGAGCTCCTCATTCAGCCTTCTGACCAGCGTAGACGCCAGGAGCCGCACCTGCGTGGCCCAGGCTGTCGAGTCGGCCGCCACGACGACCTCCCCCTCCTCGAAGCTCTCCGGCCTGGTGTGCTCGGCCAGGTCCGGGCCGACGATCTCGCGCCAGCGGCCGAAGACGCCGCCGATGGCCACCGGCTGCTCCCAGCCCCGGTCGGCGAGCAGGTCGCGAATGGCCCGGCCGAAGGGCAGCGGATCGCCCGAGTCCCTTTTCGTGCCTCCGGCGCGCCGCCGCGGCTCGGTCCGGGGGAGCTGACCCCGCCTGGCCGCGTCGGCCTTGGCCTGTGCGAGTTTCTCCCGCGCCAGGGCGGCGCCCCTCGCGGCCGCGCCCAGTGGCGACTGTCCACCGCCTGTGGATTCATCGGACACGAGTCACGCTCCCTGCGGTCACGTCGAAGCGGGCGCCGGCGAGCTCGGGAGGCACGTCGTCCGGCACGGCGGCCGTGATGAGGACCTGCTCGGCCGGAGCGACGATCTCGGTCAGCCGTCTGCGCCGGTGGTTGTCCAGCTCGGCGAACACGTCGTCCAGGATGAGCACCGGGTCGCCGCCGTCCGCCCGGAGCAGGTCGTAGGCCGCGAGCCGCAGCGCCAGCGCGAACGACCACGACTCGCCGTGGCTCGCGTAGCCGCGGGCCGGCAGCTCCCCCAGGCTCAGCAGCAGGTCGTCGCGGTGCGGGCCGACCAGCGTGACGCCCCGGTCGAGCTCCGCCTGCCGCACCTGGGCGAGGCCGGCGCGCAGGCGTTCCTCCAGAACTTCCCGATTTGTCCCCAGGGTGGGGATATCTGTGGATAACTTCTCGCCGGTCTCCGCGTCGTCGGCAGAGCTCCGATAGGCCAGATCGGCCGGCGCGGAGGTCGGGGCGAGGGTCGCGTACGCCTTGGCCGCCAGCGGCCGCAGCGCCTCGACCAGGTCGAGCCGGGCCGCCAGAAGCTCGGCGCCGTGCCTCACGAGATGGGTGTCCCAGATCTCCAGCGTGCTCTGCACGTCTCCGGCTCCCGCCGAGGCGAACGCCGCCTCGTCGTCCTGCCTGCGGGGGCCGCGCCGCCGCCCGGCCTTCGCCGCGGCAGCCGTACGCAACAGGGCGTTGCGCTGCTTCAGCACCCGGTCGTAGTCGGCCCGGACGGCGGCGAACCGCGGGGCGCGGACCACGAGCAGCTCGTCGAGGAGGCGGCGACGCTCCGACGGATCGCCCTTGACCAGGGCGAGGTCCTCCGGGGCGAACAACACCGTCCGCAGCAGGCCCAGGGCGTCACGCGGCCTGGGGACGGGAGAACGGTTGATCCGGGCGCGGTTGGCGCGGCCCGGGTTGATCTCCAGCTCGATGAGCGCGCGGCGGTCGTCCTTCACGACCACAGACCGGATGATCGCCCGCTGCGCGCCGTGCCGTACGAGCGGGGCGTCCGTGGCCACCCGGTGGCTGGAGTGCGTCGCCAGGTAGCCCAGCGCCTCGACGAGGTTGGTCTTCCCCTGCCCGTTCGGTCCGACGAAGGCCGTCGCGCCGGGCTCGAGATCGAGCTCGACCGCGGGATACGACCGGAAGTCGGTGAGCGACAGGCTGGCCACATGCACGCCGCAAGGCTACTAGGTCGTGCTCTCCTGGCCCCTGGCCCCGCGAGGTACGGCAGGGGCCACCGGGGTCAGCGATCGGCCTCGACGGGGGGCGTCACATCGGCGCCGGGGGAGTCGGCGCCCTTGCTCGTCTGGCCTTCGACCGACGCGACCGCGTGCCCGCCGAACTGGTTGCGCAGCGCGGCCACCATCTTCATCGCCGGCGAGTCGGCCTGGCGGGAGGAGAACCGCGCGTAGAGGGCGGCCGTGATCGCCGGGAGCGGAACGGCGTGGTCCACGGCGGCCTGGACGGTCCACCGGCCCTCGCCGGAGTCCTCGGCGTAGCCCTTTAGATCGTCCAGGTCGGCATCGTGCTCCAGAGCCCGGACCAGCAGGTCGAGCAGCCACGAGCGGATCACCGTGCCGTTCCGCCAGCTCTTGAACGTCCCGGGGACGTCGTTGACGACGTCGCTGGCCTCCAGGAGCTCCCAGCCCTCCGCGAAGGCCTGCATCATGCCGTACTCGATGCCGTTGTGGACCATCTTCGCGAAGTGGCCGGCGCCGACCGAGCCGGCGTGGACGAAGCCGTCCTCACCCTCCGGCTTGAGCGTCTGGAAGATCGGGTCGAGCCTCTGGACGTCCTCGGCGCTCCCCCCGGCCATCAGGGCGTAGCCGTTCCGCAGCCCCCAGACGCCGCCGCTCACGCCCACGTCGACGAACTGGATGCCGTGCTCGTTCAGCTCGGCGGCGTGCTTCAGGTCGTCCTTGTAATGCGAGTTGCCGCCGTCGACGACGAGGTCACCAGAGGAAAGCAGGTCGCGGAGCTGCTCGATCGTGGCCCGCGTCGGGCCGCCCGCGGGGACCATGACCCACACGAGGCGCGGCGCCTGGAGCCGATCGACGAGATCCTTCAGGCTGCCGGCGTCGCTGATCGACGGATCACGGTCATAGCCGACCACGTCATGGCCGCCACGGCGGAGCCGCTCGGCCATGTTCCCGCCCATCTTGCCGAGCCCGATCATGCCGATCTGCATTTCAGCCACTCCCCAACGCGTGTCAATCGCCCACGGGCACGCAAGTACCCCGACATGAGGGGTCCATGCCCCCGGGAGATGGTACGCCTGAGTCAGCTGGAGAGACGGATCGGCATGATGAGGTAGCGGTAGTCCTCGCTCACCCCGTCATCCACAGGTTTGCCCCCAGTGAGGATGGCCGGCTTGGTGGACGTGGTGAACTGCAGCCGCGCGACGTCGGAGTCGATCGCCCCCAGGCCCTCCAGCAGGAACTGGTGGTTGAACGCGATGTTGATTTCCTCGCCGTCGAACTCGACCGGGAGCGCCTCGACCGCCTGCGCCTCGTCGCCGCTGCCCGCCTCCAAGACGACCTCGTCGCCGCGGAAGGCCAGCCGTACGGGCGTGTTGCGCTCGGCCACCAGGGCGACGCGCTTGACCGCCTCGACGAACGCCCCTGTGGACAGGTCGGCGCGCGCGGAGAACTCGGTGGGGAGCAGCGAGCGGTACTTGGGGAACTCCGGGTCGAGGAGCCGGGTCGTCGTCCTCCTGCCGGAGCTGGAGAACCCGATCATCCCCTCACCGGTGCCGCCGACCGAGCTGAGCGCGATCTCGACCTCGGCCCCCGTGGCGCCCAGAGCCTTGGCCGTGTCCGCGAGAGTACGGCCCGGCACCATCGCGATCGCCTGGAAGCCGGGCTGCTCCGGCTGCCACTTCAGCTCGCGTACGGCGAGCCGGTAGCGGTCCGTGGCCGCCAGGGTGACGGTGTCGCCCTCGATCTCCATCCGGACGCCCGTCAGCATGGGCAGCGTGTCGTCCTTGCCCGCGGCCACGGCGACCTGGGCGACGGCCGAGGCGAACACGTCGCTGCCGACCCGTCCGGCGGCGGGGGGCATCGCGGGCAGCGAGGGGTAGTCCTCCACAGGCATGGTCAACAGGGTGAACCGGGCGCTGCCACACGTGACGACGGCCTTGGCCCCGTCCACGGCGAAGTCGACGGGCTGGGCGGGCAGCGCGCGAGTGATCTCGGCGAGCAGCTTGCCGGAGACCAGGACCACGCCCGGCTCGCCGGTCTGCGGCTCGAGGGTCACCTCCGCCGAGACCTCGTAGTCGAATCCGGAGAGCTTCAACTGCTGCTCCTCGGTGACCTCCAGCCTCATGCCCGCCAGCACCGGCACCGAAGGCCGGGCCGGAAGGCTGCGTGCGGTCCACGCCACGGCCTCGGCGAGCACATCGCGTTCGATCCGGAACATCACGGGGATCAGCCTCCTGGGTGTCGGTGCGTCGTCAAGTGTTCCATCTCTCGCACCGTGGCTCCTCCAGAACCCCTTCTATGGTTCTTGAGTTCTTGGTTAGAGAGATATTGGTCATCTCATTAGGGGCCGTGGATATGTGGATTACGAGCATATTCGCAGGTCAGGCACGATGTTTCATCCACCGCCCGTGTGGGGAAGTGGTGGATGGGAGCCCTGTGACTGTGGGGAAGGACGGTGTTCCCACACCGGTTCCCCAGCTTGAGGGCCCTTCATCCACGAGTTACCCACGATGTTTCCACCGGTTGTCCACGGGACAAAAGGGGCCGGCGAGACCGGCGGAACGGGAACGCACAGGGCGTCCCCAACTCGTCCACGAGTTGTCCCAAGGCCATCCCCAGGCTTTCCCCATGTTCGTCCCCAACTCTTAACAGCCTATTTCGGGCGAGCGACGGGCCGGGGCCGGGAAGAAGCGCGGAGAAGACGCCGCCAGCGTGCGGCGGATTTGATCCACAGAGATATCCACAGGCTGTGCATCATGTGTTGCGAGCGCGCTGCTTCACCCGCGTCGTCAGCTCGTTGACCTGGATCCACATCGAGCGGCGCTCCGCCATGAGCGACCGGATCTTGCGCTCGGCGTGCATCACGGTCGTGTGGTCACGGCCGCCGAACTGCTGCCCGATCTTCGGCAGGGACAGGTCGGTGAGCTCGCGGGCCAGATACATGGCGATCTGCCGGGCCGTGACTAAGGCGCGCGAGCGGGAGCTGCCGCACAGATCGTCGAGCGACACCCCGAAATACTCGGCGGTCGTCGACATGATGAGCGAGATGGTGATCTCCGGGCTGGCGTCCTCGCTGATCAGGTCCTTGAGGACGATCTCGGCCAGCCCGATGTCCACGGACTGGCGGTTGAGGCTCGCGAAGGCGGTGACCCGGATGAGGGCGCCCTCCAGCTCGCGGATGTTCGTCGCGATCCGGCTGGCGATGTATTCCAGCACGTCGGGCGGCGCGGCCAGGCCCTCCTGGATCGCCTTCTTGCGGAGGATCGCGATGCGGGTCTCCAGCTCGGGCGGCTGGACATCGGTGATCAGGCCCCACTCGAAGCGGTTGCGGAGCCGGTCCTCCAGGGTGACGAGCTGCTTGGGCGCCCGGTCGCTGGAGATGACGATCTGCTTGCTGGCGTTGTGGAGGGTGTTGAAGGTGTGGAAGAACTCCTCCTGCGTCTGCTCCTTGCCCTCCAGGAACTGAATGTCGTCCACGAGCAGGATGTCGACCGCGCGGTAGCGGGAACGGAAGCCGTCCGCCTTGTGGTCGCGGATCGAGTTGATGAAGTCGTTGGTGAACTCCTCGGAGCTCACGTACCGCACGCGGGCGCCGTCGTACAGGCTCTGCGCGTAGTGGCCGATCGCGTGCAGCAGGTGGGTCTTCCCCAGCCCGGAGTCGCCGTAGATGAACAGCGGGTTGTACGCCTTGGCCGGGGCCTCGGCGACCGCGACGGCCGCGGCGTGCGCGAACCGGTTGCTCGCGCCGATGACGAAGGTCTCGAAGGTGTACTTCGCGTTGAGCCGGGCCGGCTCGCTGGTGGTGCGGCCGCCGCGGCTGTCCCAGCGGTTCTGCACAGGCTCCGGCTTGGGCGCCGGGGGCGGCTCGGGCGAGAACCCGCCGTTGGGCGCCTGATACTGCGGCGCGGCCGGATACTGCTGCCCCGGCTGGTACTGCTGCGAGCCGTACGGCTCGGCCATGTCCTGTGGAGAAGAGTCGTCCTGGCCGAAGGCGAAGCCCTGCCCCTGTGGGCGGCCCTGTGGATAGTCGGTGGACGAGTTGAGGGGCCCGGGCCGATGCTGCTGGCCGTACGGGGGCTGCGGTTGTGGACCGTGTTGTCCACCACGTTGTCCACTGTTCTGTCCACCGGGCTGCCCGGCCTGGGGATAACCCTGGTCCTGCGGCGGTGGGTAGCCGTCGCGCCGGCCGCCGTCGTTCGCGGTCGCACTGGGGTCGACCATCACGGCGATCCGCACCGGCCGGCCGAACTCCTGGGAGAGCGCGTGCGCGATCAGCGGGCGCAGTCGCACCTCCAGGACCTCCTTGGCGAAGTCGTTGGGCGCGGCCAGGAGGATCGTGTCGTTGATCAGACCGGACGGCTGGGTCATCTGGAGGAACGCGCGCTGCTGTCCCGAGACGCCCTCGTCGAGCAAGGTCCCGAGCGCCCGAGCCCATACCGCGTTGAGGTCGACGCCTTCCATGGCTCGGCCCCTCCTCCCTTGCGCGGCCCCCGCTGGCTCGCCGCGATCCGTTTCCACTCCAGCCCGGCCGGGGCGTCCGGTGGTCCCGGCCCCCGCTACGTGATCCACATGGAGATCCACATGAGATCCACACGATGTGCACAGCCCGCACATCGTCTCCGGGCGCAATCCACGGTGATGAGGGGAAGGGCCGGAGGGCCGAGAGTAGTGGTGTGCCCAACCTGCGTTCAAGACGTTGTCCACAGCCTAACGGGCCGAGGTTGCTCGCCGTACTGGCTTGCTCTTTCCCGCTCCTCCGCGCCTGGGAGATGCCGTGCGCTGGGAGATGCCGTGCGCCAGGAGACGCCCGGTGGTCGTCTGAGCGCCGTAGAGGTCCTCCGCGGACAGCGGGGTGGCACTCTGCCGGACAAAACTCTGCCGGACAAAACCCTGCGGGACAAAACCCTGCGGGACACACTCCGTGGGACGACGGGTGGTCAGAGCACAGGGAGACCGTGGGTAGGGTGGTGGCTGGTTTGACCTGACGTGGGATCGGCCCGTAACGTATGCCGGTCGGCTAATCACGCGACGGCTATTTCGCATGCCCACGCATTTGACGAGCCGTAACCTTGGAATGTACCGCGCCCGCAGACTGCTGCGGGCGCATCTGAAGCCTGGGAGCCCACTCGTGAGCAAGCGTACTTACCAGCCGAACAACCGTCGCCGTGCGAAGACCCACGGTTTCCGGCTGCGCATGCGCACCCGTGCCGGCCGTGCGATCCTTGCCGCCCGGCGCCGCAAGGGCCGCGCCGAGCTGACCGTCTGACGACGCGAAGCCGCCGTCGCCCGCCGTCCTCAGGGTCGGCGGGCGACAGCCGTACCTTGAGGAAGGCCCGGTGTTGCCGTCCGCGTCGCGCATGCGACGGGGTGACGAGTTCGCCGACGCGATACGCCGCGGGCGACGCGCCGGCCGTCCCACCCTGGTCGCGCATTTCAGCGTGCGCGAAGCCGACGAGCCGCCACTGGTGGGGTTCGTGGTGAGCAAGGCCGTCGGCGGCGCCGTCATCAGGAACCAGGTGAAGCGCAGGCTGAGACACCTGATGCGGACCCGTGTGGACCGGCTGCCGAGAGGTAGCCTGCTCGTGGTACGCGCCAATCCACCGGCCGCGTCCGCGCGAAGCGAGCACTTGGCCGCCGAACTCGACGTCGCGCTCGATCGTTTACTCCGGCGGCGAGGGTCCGAGTCCCGGACCCCTACGGATGGACGGTCATGACAGGGGAGCAGCCGATCCCGGAGCGGGGGATCGCAGCCGTTGGCACCCAGCCGGCCGCCTCGGCCGGGCCGGTCGCCCACGTCCTGATTGCCCTGATCCGGTTTTACCGGGCCTTCATCAGCCCGATGCTCGGGCCACGTTGCCGGTTCGAGCCATCCTGTAGCGCCTACGGCCTGGAAGCGATCGCCGTTCATGGGGCCCCTATGGGGGTATGGCTGACCGTTAGGCGTATCGGGCGATGCCATCCGTTCCATCCGGGCGGTTTCGACCCGGTGCCCCCACCCCGAGTCCGGTCTCACGACGAAACGCAAGGGAGCTAGCTCGGTGGAGCTGCCATTCCTGAACTGGCTGTACACGGCAGTGGCCTGGGTGATCACCCAGATCCACACGGGCTACAGCACCTTCATCCCCCCGAACAACGGGCTGAACTGGGCGCTGACCATCATCACGCTGACCGTGCTGATGCGCCTGCTGATCTTCCCGCTCTTCCTCAAGCAGATGCGCTCGTCGAGGAAGATGCAGGAGCTCGCGCCCAAGGTGCAGGAGCTCCGGAAGCGGTACAAGAACGACAAGCAGCGCATGAACCAGGAGGTCATGCGCGTCTACCAGGAAGCCGGCGCCAACCCCCTCGGCGGCTGCCTTCCCGTCGTCGCGCAGTTCCCGATCTTCATCTCGATGTTCACCGTGCTGCGGGCCATCGCGAGCGACCAGGCCAAGTTCGGCATGACGCCGCAGCTGGTGGACAGCGCGCGTCATGCGCACATCCTGGGCGCCCCCCTGCCGGCCACCTTCTTCACCAGCGCCGCGGACGTCGCGAAGTTCGGCGCCGATCCCGTGATGACGAAGATCGTGCTGGCCTGCTTCGTCGCGATCAGCTCGTTCACGACGTTCCTCACCGTCCGGCAGAGCGTGACGCGCTCCATGCAGCAGATGCCGGACAACCCGATGGCGCAGCAGCAGAAGATCCTGATGTACATCTCGCCGCTGTTCGCCGTCTTCAGCCTGAACTTCCCCCTCGGCCTGATCCTCTACTGGGTGACCACCAACCTGTGGACGCTTGGCCAGCAGCACTGGTTCTACAGCCGTCACCCGATGCCGGTCATCGACGAGAAGGGCAACATCGTCACGCCCGAACCGACGAACGGCATCTTCACGAAGTTGGTGGGAAAGCCCAAGGCAGCGGCCCCGGTGGAGCCGTCCCCGGAGCCGGAGGCCAAGATCGTCCGTCAGCAGCCGGCGCGCCAGCCGCGGAGCAAGCGCACCGGCAGCAAGAAGTCGTAGGAGAAGGAGAGTCCGGAAGTGACTGAAACTGAGGAGACCCTCAAGCCTGCTCCCGACGTCGAGGCCCTGGAACAGGAAGGCGAGATCGCGGCCGACTACCTGGAGGGCCTGCTCGACATCGCCGACCTCGACGGCGACATCGACATGGATGTCGAGGGCGACCGGGCGATGGTCTCGGTCGTCGGCATCAAGGGCGGCGACCTCGTGGGCCCTGGGGGAGAAGTGCTGGAGGCGCTCCAGGAGCTGACCCGCCTCGCGGTGCACCGCCAGACGGGGGAGCGGTCCCGGCTCATGCTGGACGTCGGCGGTTACCGGGAGCGGCGCAGGGCCGAGCTGACCAAGATCGGTTCTGCCACGGCCCAGGACGTCAAGCGCAGCGGCGAGCCGAAGGCGCTCCAGCCGATGACGCCGTTCGAGCGCAAGATCGTGCACGACGCGGTCGCCGCGGCCGGGCTTCGGAGCGAGTCCGAGGGCGAGGAGCCGCGCCGGTTCGTCGTCGTCCTCCCCGCGTAGCAGGGGTAATCACAGAGTTCGTGCGGGAAAGCCGCCGGTCCTCCTCGCGGGGCCGGCGGCTTTCTCCATCCTGTACGGCCTTGCCCTTCGGGTGGGGGTGGGAGCACTAACCTTGGCCCGAGAGCGTTCCTGGATGAGTGAGTGAATGACCGAGAGCAACGAGTTGCCCGAGCCGCCTCCTGTGGCGTCAGAGGTTTTCACCGGGGAGGCGCTGGACCGAGCCCGGACGTTCGCCGAGCTGCTCGCCGGGCCGGGAGTCGTCCGCGGGCTGCTGGGCCCGCGTGAGGTTCCCCGGATCTGGGATCGGCACCTGCTGAACTGCGCCGTGGTGGCGGAGGCGCTCGGGGAGGACACGACCGTCGTCGACATCGGCTCCGGCGCCGGGCTGCCCGGTCTCGTCCTCGCGATCGTCCGGCCCGATGTCACGGTGACGCTCCTCGAGCCGCTGCTGCGGAGGACCGTCTTCCTCTCCGAGTGCGCCGAGGCGCTCAAGCTCGCCAACGTCGAGGTGCTGCGCGGCCGGGCGGAGGAGCTGGCGGGCAAGCGGACCTTCGACGTGGCGACGGCACGGGCGGTCGCGCCGCTCGACCGCCTGCTCGCCTGGTCCCTGCCGTTGCTCCGGGACGGCGGAGAGCTGCTGGCGATGAAAGGGGAGCGGGCCGCCGAGGAACTGGAGGCGACCAGACCCCAACTGAAAGCCTCTGGGGTGAGATCGGCCGAGCTTGTCACGGTGGGGCACGGTAGGGTCGAGCCGCCCGCCACTCTCGTCCGCGTGGTCGCCGGACCATCCCCTTATTCGACAGCGGCGCAGTCGAGTGGACGGGGTGCGCGGCGACGACGGAAGAGGTGAGCGTCTTGCCGGTTGCGGCACAGGGTCTGGGTTGGCCGGAGAGCCCCCTCGGCCTACCCTTGGAGATCGCGACAGCAAGCCGGCCTTCGGGGGTTGGCTGGCCTCTTTTCTCTGCTTCGCAGGTCGAAAGGACGACGACCGTGTCCCAGACCCCCCTTAACTCCGGTGATTCGCCGCTGGTACGAGAGGCACTGAGCTCTGTGGTTTCACGTGAAACAGCCGCGCCCCCACTCGCGGCTGCGCCTGCCGTCGGTTATTCGGCACGCAGTGAAGGGGACTGGCCGAGGCCGCCCAAATGCCGGGTGATGACCGTGGCCAACCAGAAGGGCGGGGTGGGAAAGACCACCACGGCCGTCAACCTTGCCGCCGCGCTCTCCATGCACGGGCAGCGGGTGCTCGTTGTGGACCTCGACCCGCAGGGGAATGCCTCGACCGCCCTGGCGACCGAGCACCGGGCGGGTGTGCCCTCGGTGTATCAGGTACTGGTCGACGACCTCGCCCTTTCGTCCATCGTGACGCCGGTCCCCGACATGCCGGGGCTGTTCTGCGCGCCCGCGACCCTCGACCTGGCGGGTGCCGAGATCGAGCTGGTCCCCATGGTGGGCCGCGAGACCCGGCTGAAGCGCGCGCTGGCCAATTTCGAGGCGATGGAGTTCGACTACATCCTCATCGACTGCCCGCCGTCGCTCGGGCTGCTGACCGTGAACGCGATGGCGGCGGCGCAGGAGGTGCTGATCCCCATCCAGTGCGAGTATTACGCGCTCGAAGGTCTCACCCAGCTTCTACAGAATGTCGAGCTGGTCCGCGTCCACCTGAACCAGACGCTGTCGGTCTCCACGATCCTGCTGACGATGTATGACGGCAGGACGAGGCTCGCCTCCCAGGTGGCCGAGGAGGTGCGCTCCCATTTCGGCGACACGGTGCTCGACGCGGTCATCCCGCGCAGTGTCCGGGTCTCCGAGGCGCCGAGCTACGGGCAGTCCGTCATGACCTACGACCCCGGATCGAGCGGGGCCATGGCGTACATGGAGGCGGCCCGCGAGATCGCCTACCGGGCGGCGGCCCTTTACCAGGCGTAGACCCCCCGTCGCGCCCGGCTCCGTGTGGTGATGCTCATGGGGGAGTCCGCGCGGCGGTACCCTCTCCTGGTGTGTGCGTGACGGTGCCCAGCGACTTCGGGTCGCTGGGCACCGCCTTCTGTGCGGTGCGTAAGGAGCAGCGGTGACTCAGCAGCGTCGGGGACTGGGCAAGGGCCTTGGAGCTCTGATTCCCACGGGACCGATCGTCGATCCAGCGGTCGCGACGAGCTCTCCCTCTGAGGATCCGGGCGACTCCGGGCTGCGGCCCGTCGAGGGGGCCCACTTCCAGGAGATCTCCGTCACCGCGATCTCGCCCAACCCGCGGCAGCCGCGTGAGGTCTTCGACGAGGATCGCCTTGAAGAGCTGGCCGCCTCGATCACCGAGGTGGGTCTGCTCCAGCCGGTGGTCGTCCGCTCGGTCGGAGGCGGGCGCTTCGAGCTCATCATGGGAGAGCGGCGGTGGCGCGCCTCGCAGCTCGCCGGTCTGGAGCGGATCCCGGCGATCGTCCGGAGCACCCAGGACGACGAGATGCTGCGCGAGGCGCTCATCGAGAACCTCCAGCGCGAGCAGCTCAACTCCTTGGAGGAGGCGGCGGCATACCAGCAGTTGCTCGACGACTTCGGCGCCACCCACGAGGTGCTGGCCAAGAAGGTCGGGCGGTCCCGCTCGCACATCAGCAACACGCTGCGCCTGCTGAACCTCCCGCCCAACGTCCAGGTCCGCCTCGCGGCCGGCACCATCAGCGCGGGACACGCACGGGCGCTCCTGGCACTTGACGATCACGGGGCACAGGAGCGGCTCGCGAGCCGGATCGTCGCCGAGGGGCTGTCGGTCCGGACGGTTGAGGAGATCGTCGCGCTGGGAGACGCCGCCTCAGGACCCGCGCCGCGCAAGCCGAGGGCGAAGCAGCCCACCGCCCCGGCGCTCCGCCACCTCGCGGACCGCCTCTCGGATCACTTCGAGACCAAGGTGAAGGTCGACCTCGGCCGCCGCAAGGGCCGGATCGTCGTCGAGTTCTCCACGATCGACGACCTTGAGCGCATCATCGGCACGATGGCCCCCGAGGCGAGCAACACGATGCGCGGCCTCTCGGCCGAGTAGCCAGGAACCGCGAGTACGGCCGGGCGCTCCGGCTGGCCGTGATACCCGCGACCAGGAAGGGCATGCAGAGCTCAGCCGTATCCCGGGACCGAGAACGGAACGGGTCAGTACAGCGAGAGCGGCCGGGTGCTCCGGTCGGCCGTGATAGTTACGGTCCGGTGAGGCCGCGTTCGCGGCCCATCGCGGGCGCGGTGGTCTCTGGCACGGTCTTACGCCGGCCTCCGCACCCGCATCATGTTCGTCTTGGCTCTCGGCTTCGCCTGAAGAAGGGCCGTCGGTAGTTGACGTGAAACACGGCGATGCCGTTTCACCTGAAAGGGCTCTCTCCAAGCGCCCCCAACCCAGGCGCTGGATACCGCGCGGCTCAGGCCGACGGTCGGGCGGTTGCTACACATGGCAAGGCTATGGCTTGTTTCACGTGAAACCGAGGAGATCGGCAGCGGGCCCTTCCTGCGTCCGCTACGAGAACCGCCGACCATGCCCCTCCAACAAATGTGGGAACGAACGGCACATGGCCCTTCAACGGCGCTGTTTCACGTGAAACCGCAAGAAGCTCGAAGTTGTCCTCCCCAGCTCTCGGCTGTGGCCGCGCGCTCAAGTCGTGGGGGCACGAGGGAAAGCGCAGCCCCATCGCGTTCCCGGCTGTTTCACGTGAAACCTGAGGCGATGCGGGGGCGGGCGGATGCGGAGGCCGGCGTAAGACCGTGCCAGAGACCACCGCGCCCGCGATGGGCCGCGAACGCGGCCTCACCAGACCGCAACTATCACGGCCGGCCGGAGCACCCGCTCGCTCTCGTATCTTGCTTCCGTCCGCGTCCCTCCAGCCGCTCCAGTCCGACCGTTCCCGTCGACCCTGGCGAGCGCGACCTGTCGCTTGTCCTTGCCGTGCGCCGCTGTTCGCCATCGCTGTTCCACCCTGTTTCACGTGAAACTGAGCGCGGCTTCTAGCCGCGGCGGGCGGCCATCTCGAGGAGGCCCTTGCAGAGCGTGCCGAGATCCCGGCCTGCCGCCCCGGCCGCCATCGGCAGCAGCGACGTCTCCGTCATGCCGGGTGCCACGTTGACCTCAAGGAAGTACGGCCGGCCGGTGGCGTCCACGATGAGGTCCGTGCGGGAGATGTCCCGCAGACCGAGCGCGGTGTGAGCGGCCACGGCCATCGCCGCACATGCCTCCGTCGCATCGGCGGGCAGCCGGGCGGGGGCGAAGAACTCCGTGTGCCCGGCCGTATAGCGGGCCGCGTAGTCGTAGACGCCGCCGTCGGCCACGATCTCCACGGGCGGCAGCGCCACCGGCCCGTCGCCCAGATCGACGACGGAGACCGCGACCTCCACTCCCTTGATGTACTTCTCGATCAGCGCGGTGTCGCCGTACGCGAAGCACCCGACCATCGCGGCGGGCAACTCTTCGGCGGTCCGCACGATCGACGCACCGAGCGCGGAGCCGCCGCGTGACGGCTTGACGAACAGTGGCAGCCCGAGCCGTTCCACGATCCGGGCGAGAACGGCGGCCGCGCCGAGATCGTGGAAGGTCTCCTTGGGCAGCGCCACCGAGTCCGGCGTGTTCAGTCCCCAGGACCGGACGACCGCCTTTGCCGTCGGCTTGTCGAAGGCCACCCGGCACGCGTCGGGTGTGGCGCCCACGTAGGGCACGCCGAGGAGCTCCAGAACGGACCGGATGGCGCCGTCCTCACCGGCGCCGCCGTGGAGCGTCACGAAGGCCGCGTCCGGCGGATCCGACAGCACGGCGGGAACCAGAGTGGCGTCGGTGTCCCGCGTCTCCACGTCGACCCCCGCCGCCCGGAGCACCTCCGCGACCCGGCGGCCCGAGCGGATGGACACCTCGCGCTCGTAGGACAGCCCGCCCGCCAGGATGAGCACGTGCCCGAGATCGCTCATGCGGGCCTCCCCGGAAGCGGCGGGGCGCCCGCCCGCCCGGTTCTCACCGGCACCGGCCCCCCTCGCGCCGCCGCCGCGGAGGGCCGTCTTTCGGTCATCGTTCGCTCGCTCACGGAGAGGGCCTTTCTCGCCTCGAGGAGTCCTGTACGGCCAGCCCAAACAGGCTAGTGCCCTCCCGGCAACCGCCGTACAGCGACTCAGGCGAGGTCGGGGCCTGGCGTGTCGACGCCGGCGTGCCCCGGGACGGACCCCGTGCCGAACGTGTCGCGGAGCTGCAGCTCCTGGTCGATCACTCCGGCGAGGCGGCGCACGCCCTCACGGATGCGGTCGGGTTCGGGGTAGCAGTAGGACAGCCGCATGTGCTGGGCGCCGCCGCCGTCCGAGTAGAACCCGGTGCCCGGGACGAAGGCGACGCGTTCGGCGACCGCGCGCGGCAGGATCGCCTTGGAGTTCAGCCCCTCGGGAAGGGTCATCCAGACGAAAAAGCCGCCCGCGGGATGGGTCCACGAGCAGCCGGGCGGCATGAGCACCTGTAGAGCGCCGAGCAGCGCGTCGCGTCGCTCGCGGTAGAGCTCTCGGAACGTCTTGATCTGCTCGCGCCACGGCTGGCTCGCGAGGTAGTGCCCCACGGCGAGCTGGGTGAAGGACGAATGCGAGAGCACGGCCGACTCCATCGCGAGGATGAGCTTGTCGCGCACGGCGTGCGGAGCGAGCGCCCAGCCGACGCGGAAGCCCGGCGCGAGCGTCTTGGAGAACGAGCCGAGGTAGACGACGCCATCGGGGTCGTCGGCGCGGAGCGCGCGCAGCGGCTCCCCGTCGAAGCCGAGCAGCCCGTAGGGGTTGTCCTCGACGACGAGCACCCCCGCCCGCTGGCAGATCTCCAGCACCTGGCGACGGCGGACCTCGTTGAGTGTCACGCCCGCCGGGTTCTGGAACGTCGGGATCGTGTAGAGGAACTTGATGCGGTTGCCCGCGGTCTGCAGCGCGTAGATGGTCTGCGCGAGCGACTCGGGAACGAGCCCCTGGTCGTCCATCGCGATGTGCACGACCTTGGCCTGGTAGGCGCTGAACGTGCCGAGGGCGCCCACGTAGGACGGCCCTTCGGCCAGGACCACGTCGCCGGGGTCGATGAAGATGCGCGTGATGAGGTCGAGGGCCTGCTGCGAGCCGACCGTGACGACCACGTCGTCGGCCCCCGCCTCGATGCCCTCCAGCCGCATGACCTCACAGATCTGCTCGCGCAGGGCGGGGTCGCCCTGGCCCGAGCCGTACTGCAGGGCGACGGGGCCGCGCTTGGCGACCAGCTCGGCGACGAGCTCGCCGACCACGTCGAGGGGCAGGGCCGTGACGTACGGCATGCCGCCGGCGAGCGAGACCACCTCGGGCCTCGACGCGACGGCGAACAGAGCTCGGATTTCGGAGGCGACCATCCCGGCGGCGCGGGCGGCGTATCGGTCGACGTAGGCGTCAATTCGCGACCCGTGGGCCGCGTTAGTCCGACCGTGATCGAGCTCCTGCGACACGGTCCACCTCCGATCACATAGCCGAGAAATCCAGAGTACGGTAGCGCGCCACGCCGATCACAGCAGGCCCTTGACGATGAAGGGCCTCCGTTCTTGCGGCTCCATGCCATTAGTGGGGACGCAGCGCCCTGTGATACGGCGCGGACGGCCGGGGAAACAGGGCCAGATGAACGCTGTGGCGGCCGACCTGTGACCTCTCCCTGAGTTACGATGCGAGCTGGAGACGCCGTATTCGCGCGCTTTTCTGGCAGGACTCCTGGCGGGGATTGGGGCATCACGTGTCGCGTCGGCTGGCCAATGTCACTCTCGACAACCTCGACGACCTGCCACGCCGATGCAGACGCTGCGTGTTCTGGGAGCTCGACCCCGTCAGCGGCGAGCGGGCCGTACAGGCCGGTGATCCGGGGCTGGAGAAGGAGGCGTGGATCTCCGGGACGCTCCTGGAGTGGGGGAGCTGCGGGAAGATTGCCTATGTCGACGGGGTGGCGGCGGGCTTCGTGCTCTACGCGCCGCCGCTCTACGTGCCGCGCTCGATCGCGTTCCCGACCTCACCGGTGAGCTCGGACGCCGTGCTGCTGATGACGGCGCACATTATCCCCGAGTTCTCCGGGGGAGGGCTCGGCCGGATGCTCGTGCAGGGCGTCGCGAAGGACCTGACCCGCCGGGGCGTCCGCGCGATCGAGGCGTTCGGCGACCTGAAATGGGAGCAGCCGAGCTGCGTCATGCCGGCCGAATACCTGCTGTCCGTCGGGTTCAAGACGGTGCGCCCGCATCTGCGGTTCCCCCGGCTCCGCCTGGAGCTCAAGACGGCCGTCTCCTGGCGTGAGGACGTCGAGGTGGCCCTGGAGCGGCTCCTCGGGTCGATGTCCCCCGAGCGAGCCCTGCGGCCCGTCTGAGGCCATCTGAGGGGGCCTATCTGAGGGGGCCATCTGAGGGGGCCTATCGTGAAAAACCCCCCGTGCCGGAGCGCGGGGGGTTTTCCGTTGGGTGGGGTGCCGCCGGGAAGGCGGTGGTACGGCTCGCGTGCCGCAGGGGGCGTCAGATGATGCCCTCGAGCTCGCGGAGCAGCATCGCCTTCGGCTTGGCGCCGATGATCTGCTTCACGACCTCTCCACCCTTGTAGACGTTCAGCGTCGGGATCTGGAGTACGTTGTAGTCCCGCGGAACCGACGGGTTCTCGTCGATGTTCAGCTTGACCACGGTCAGCTTCTCCGCGTGCTCGTTCGCGATCTCCTCCAGGATCGGCGCGACCTGGCGGCACGGCCCGCACCACTCCGCCCAGAAGTCGACGAGGACCGGCTTGTCGCTCTTGAGGACCTCGGCCTCGAAGTTGCCGTCGGTCACGCTCTTGATGGCGCCCAAGGTTTTCTCCCCTAGCTCTGTGTGGTCGGTGTAACCGCGGGGGCGGCCCCCGCATTCCCGGTCAGCCCCCGAGGCAGCTCCGGTCAGCCTCGGCTGGCGAGCCAGCGCTCGGCGTCGAGCGACGCGGAGCACCCCGTGCCGGCGGCCGTGATGGCCTGCCGGTAGATATGGTCGACGACGTCGCCCGCCGCGAAGACCCCGTCGACGTTGGTCCGGGTCGTGGGCGCCTCCACGAGGATGTAGCCCTCATCGTCGAGAGCGACCTGGCCCTTGACCAGCTCGGTGCGCGGCTCGTGGCCGATCGCGACGAACAGTCCCGTGACGGGGAGCTCGGTCTCCTCGCCGGTCTTGACGTTGCGGACGCGCACGCAGGTGACGCGGGCGTCGCCCTGGATGTCGACGACCTCGCTGTCCCAGAGGAAGCGGATCTTCTCGTTGGCGAATGCGCGGTCCTGCATGATCTTGCTGGCGCGCAGCTCGCTCCGGCGGTGGACGACCGTGACCGACCGGGCGAACCGGGTCAGGAAGGTGGCCTCCTCCATCGCCGTGTCGCCGCCGCCGACGACCACGATGTCCTGGTCGCGGAAGAAGAAGCCGTCACACGTGGCACACCACGACACGCCGCGGCCGGACAGGCGCTTCTCGTTCTCCAGGCCCAGCTCGCGGTATCCCGACCCGGTGGCCAGGATGACGGTCTTGCCGTAGAACGTGCCGGTGTGGGTCTTCACGACCTTGGGGTTGGCCTCGAGGTCGACCTCGATCACGTCGTCGGCGACCAGCTCGGCTCCGAACCGCTCCGCCTGCTTGCGCAGGTTGTCCATCAGGTCCGGCCCCATGATGCCGTCGGGGAAGCCGGGGAAGTTCTCCACCTCCGTGGTGTTCATGAGGGCGCCGCCGGCGGTCACCGACCCCTCGAACACGAGCGGCTTGAGGTCGGCACGCGCCGAGTAGACGGCCGACGTGTAGCCGGCCGGCCCCGACCCGATGATGATCACGTTACGGACGTCGCTCAACGGAATCGCCTTCCCGATGCGGTGTGTGCAGTCGCGTCAACAGATCCTAGGCGTTGGGGATTCCCCCCCGACATGCGGACACGGTGAAGCCCCCCGGGCGGGTCGCCTGAGGGGCTTCGTTCGATCAGTGCGTACGGCTGCCGCGTCCCGTCAGCGCCACGTGGCGAGGCCCTGCGAACGCAGGCTCTTGCAGTCGGAGTCCACGACCACCACGCGCACGGCGTTGATGGTCTTGTCCTCCCAGAAGGCCATGATCGTGGCCTCGTTGCCGTTGTAGAGGGCCTTGTCGACGCCGATCGGCTTGCGGTCGAGCTGGCTGGAGAACCGCTTGACGCATTTGTCGAGGTCCTGGTCGTCGTTGGTCCACGAGCCGGGCGCGACGCCGAAGTAGCCCAGCAGCGGCCCGCTCAGCTCGCGAGTGGTGTAGTTGTGGCCGCTCGCGTAGACCGAGTAGGAGACCCGCCCCTTCAGCTCCGTCTTGGAAGGGGCGATGCTCGGGCCTCCCGCTCCCACCACGGACGGCGACTGCGGGCCGCCCGCCGAGATCAGGCTGGTGGCCAGTCCCGCGCCGCCGATGACGACGGCCGCTGCCGCGGCAGCGGCGACCGGCATCGCCCAGAGGCGCCGGCGGGACCCCTTCTTCCGCCTGACCGGCGTCACGATCGTCCCGTCGTCCGCGACCACGCCCAGGGAGACCGGTGCGAGGTCGGGGGCCGGGTCGGGTGCGGTCTCCCAGGGGGAGTCCTGCATGATGCGGTCCCAGTCGGGCGCCTCGGCGACACGGAGCCCGCCGTCGCGACGGCCCTCCGGATCGTGCTCGCCAAGCGAGCGGGTCGTTTCGGCGGCCAGCGCGCGGTCGATGCGCATGGCGACGCCGAGAGGCATCGCCGGCACCGGCATCGCCGCGAGGACCTCGCGAACCGCCGCCAGGTCGGCAAGGCTCTCCCCACAGGGATCGCAGATCGCGAGATGCTCGCGGACCTGCCGGGCCGTGGCGTCGTCAAGGAGGCCCTCTGCAAGCTCGGCGAGAATCTCCAGGTCGTAGTGCGTGTCACCCGTCACGAAGTTCTGCTCCCTTCGCGGATGAGACGCGAGTGAGGTCTGATCGGTTCCGCAGATGCGAAAGAATCGGAACAAGTTTCGCCCGTCCGCGGGCGCATCGGCTCTTGACGGTTCCGGCGGGGACGCCGAGCACGGTGGCCGCGTCCTCGACCGAGTAGCCCATCATGTCGACCAGCACGAGAGCCGCTCGCTGGTCGGCGGGCAGGAGCTTGAGCGCGGCCGTGACCTCCATGGAGACCTCGCGGTCGCCGGTCTGGTCGGCCGTCGGGGTGTCCCGCTCGGCGGCCTCCATCAGCTCGTCGTCGGCGACGGGCCGCACGGTCTTGCGGCGCATCCGATCCAGGCACGCGTTGACCACGATGCGGTGGAGCCACGTGGTGACGGCGGCCTCGCCACGGAAGCTCTCGGCCTTCCGGTAGGCCGATACGAAGGCGTCCTGCACGGCGTCGGCCGCCTCGTCCGGGTCGCCGAGCGTCCGCAGGGCGACCGCCCACATGCGGTCGCGGTGGCGCTTGACGATCTCGCTGAACGCGTGCGGATCGCCGCCGATGTGGCGGGTCAGAAGATCGGCATCTGTCAGCGCCGACCGCGCGGCGTGCTCAGCCGTTGGGGGATTCTCTGGTGGGGAGTTCACAAGGCCTGCTATGCCGATCCTGGGGAATGCACCGTTACGTCGTAGATGGTGCCACGATACTTCGCCTCATAGGGGGGCAGACGTGTGAACCAGATCAAAACGTACTGACCGGTTGTGGCCTTGGACGGCGTGAGTGTGACCGTACGGGACGCGTTGTCGGCCTTGGCCACGGTCTTGAGCGAGGCGAGATCGGCGACGTCGCCGACCTTGAGCTCCACGTCGGATCCCGCCGTGTCGGCCAGCGAGACGACCACGTTGGCGATCGGGACCGGCTTGCCCATGTCGAGGATGAGGCCGACGCCGTCCTTGAGCCGCCCGAGCTCCGGGCTCTGATAGGTGTCGGTGTGCCAGTCGGTGGAGGACTTGCCGTCGATGGCGAGGGCGGCCATGTCCGGGTTCTCCGCCTTGTCGTCGCCCAGGGGGTCGAAGCCTGTGGCGCTGGTGGGCTTGACGGTCACCGGCTTGTGCGACGCCGACGGCGAGGCCACGGTGGTCTCCGTCGTCCTCGGGTTGTTTCCGAGGCTCTTGCCCACGGTCCACGCGCTGACGCCGACCGCGGCCATGACGAGCAGGACGATGATCGTCAGGAGGACCTTGCTCGCGGCCCCTGTCTGGGGATGCGGGGCGGGCCGGTTGGGCATGGTCTGGGGCATGGGGATGGCGCCGGGGGCCATCGTGTCCGGCGCCTCGGATCGCAGGTTGAGCGCGGGCGGTGTGGCCGACGCCGGAGCGGGTGCGGGGCGAGGCACCTCGGAGAGCGCCTCCGCGACGTCCGCGGGGGTCGCCAGCGGTGGCTGGCCCCGCCGGGCCTCCTGCAGCAGCGCGCGGCAGGCGATGGCGTCGAGATAGCCGGGCACTCCCGCCCTGACCTGGCGCGGCGTGCAGACCTTGCCGTCGTCGAGCGGCGCGGGGGGAAGCCCGCAGTCGACGTCGCCGGGCCAGTGGCCCGTGAGCGCGGCGTACAGCAGGCGGCCCAGGCCCTCCGCGTCCTCCCGGGCGGGTTCGTCGCTGGACAGGCCGAGGATCGCGGCGTCCACCGCGAGGCCGAGCAGCTTGACGGTCCCGCCGGACGTCCAGACGAGGCGGCCGGGGTTCAGGTTCAGGTGGATGAGCCCGGCCGCGTGGGCGTGCGCGAGCGCCTCGGCGGCCTCGGCCACCAGGGCGGCGCCCCGCTCGGGCTCGATGGGCCCGGCGGCCAGCAGGTCGAGGAGGGATTCGCCGCTGACCCACTCGCTCACCACGTAGGCCGTGCCGTCCTCGTCGGCGGCGTCGAAGACCTGGGTCAGGCGGGGATCGGTGAGGCGGCTCGCCGAGCGCGCGGCGGTCACGACCTCGTCGACGCGGGGGAATTCGGGGCTGAAGGTGTGGACCGCGACCGGCCGGGCGAGGATCTCGTCGATGGCCTTCCAGAGCGTCGCACCGCCGGACTCGTTGACCCGGTCCTCCAGACGGAAGCGGTCCGCCAGCCGGGTGCCTGGTTCGACTGTGGACATACTCATGGGGCCGCCTCAATCCGCGGCCGATCGGCATGCATCAGCCGATGCCGGGTGGTTTCGCCCACGCCTTCCCGCTTCCGCTCGCCGGTCGAACTCTAGGCGACCATGCTAGTGCCGTGCCGGTCCTGCCCGCCTTCCCGATCGAAGACGTCCGAATCGGACTTTTTGGGTTAGCTTCCGCTTCTGGTCACTCTTGAGGACTCTTATCGTCCTACCCGGCTTGTGACGAGTCCAATGATGGAGCTCACTTCGGGGACCCGCATCCGGTGGGCCGTCAGCATGTACAGCGCCAGGCCGAGCCCCCCGCCGACCGCCAGCACGACAGCGGAGCTGAACGCGGTTATCTCGGTGATCTCCCTGGTCAGCCATAGTACGGCCAGTGCGAGGACGGCCGCCGGGATCGCCGCGACGTACATCCGCGACAGCCCGGACGCCACGTCGCGGCCGCCGAGGCCGCCGACCTTCCGGCTCGCCAGGACCCACGCCACGCCGCTTCCGATGACGTAGGTGATCGTGAAGGCGAACGCCAGGCCGATGACGATGTAGCGAGCCGGAAGGATGAAATACGCCACGAGGCTCAAAGTCGCGTTTATCACTACGTTGACTCCGGCGATGACGGCCGGGGTCTTCGTGTCGCCGAAGCTGTAGAAGATCCGCAGCAGGAGCTGGAAGATCGAGAACGGCACGAGCGCGAGGCCGAAGACCTGGAGCACGTTGCCGATGTAGCGGGCGTTCTCCGGCGTCATGTGGCCCCACGAGAAGATCAGCGTGGTGACCGCCGGGCCGAGGACCAGCAGCAGCAGCCCCGCCGGGACGATGGCCGCCGCCACGAGCCGCACGCCGGAGGCGAACTCCGACCGGGCCGAGCCGAGCTCCCCGTCGTGGACGAACCTGCTCATCCTGGGCAGCATCGCGGTGATCACAGACACCGCGATGATCCCGTACGGGAGCTGGAAGAGCTGGAAGGCGTACGCGTAGGCGCTGTTCCCCGCGCCGGGGGCCCGCTCGCCCGCGCCGGTGGCGAGCTTGGTGGTGACCCAGAACCCGAGCTGCGTGACGCCGACGTACACGAACGTCCAGGCGGCCGTCCTGCCCGCCTCGCCCAGGCCGGTGTCGCGCACCCCGAACCGCAGGCGGAACCGGAAGCCGGCCCGGTGCAGCGCGATGACCAGGACCAGCGCCTGGGCCACGATCCCCGCCGTGGTGCCGGCGCCGAGCAGCGCCAGGTCGCGGCCGGTGACCTCGTCGATGCTGGAGGAGCCGACGGCCCAGTAGGCGATGCCGATGCCGATGACGACGACGTTGTTGAGCACGGGCGCCCACATCGGGGCGGCGAACCTGTCCCGCGTGTTCAGGATCGCCCCCGCCATGGCCCCGACCCCGAAGAAGGCGATCTGAGGCAGGATGAACCGCGCGAGTGTGGTGGCCACGTCGAGCTTGTGCGGCGTCCAGTTGGCGGCCGTGTAGAGCTCCATGATCGGCCGGGCGAGCAGCACGCCGATCGCGGCGATCGCGGTGAGCACGACGATCGCCAGTGTCATCAGGCGCTGCTCGAAGGCCTTGCCGCCGTCCGGGTCGCGCTTCTGCGCGCGCACGATCATGGGGACGATCACGCTGCTCAGCACGCCGCCGATCAGCAGGTCGAACAGGATGAACGGGATCTGGTAGGCCGCGTTGTACGCGTCGCCGAGCGCCAGCGTGCCGATCGCCGCCGCGAGCACCGCCGTACGCAGGAAACCGGTGAGCCGCGAGACCATCGTGCCGGCCGCCATGATCGCGCTGGCCCGCAGCATCCTGCTCATGTTGTTCCTTCAGCTCGCGGCGGCCCGGAGTGAACGGGCAGCCTCCTCGGGTGGTCCAAACTACGCGGGCGGCGTCTCCCCGCGCTCGACCGGTACGGCACGGGCGCCGGGGAGGTCGCCGAGCTCGGGCTCGCCCCCGGGCTCGGGCTGGGGGGCCGGCTGGGGGGCCGGCTGCGCCGGGCTGAACGGGAAGGACTTCCGGGATCGGCGGCGGAGCATCCGCATGACCACCGCCGCCAGCATGATCGTGAGAGCGGCTCCGACGATGACGAGGGCGATCCCGGTGTAGCCGGTGGCGCGGACGGTGACGTGCACGGGCTTGCCGTACCGCTTGTCCTCGCCCGTGAGGAGCTGGATGGCGATGGTCGCCTCGCCACCGCCGCCCGGTACGGTGACCGGCACGTTCACGAGCTGGCTGCGCGCCTTCAGGACCGTGATCTGGTCGGTCTCGTACGCCCCTCCCGGGACGTCGATCGCCACCCGGGACGTGTTGTCCGAGGTGACCCGGATCTTGATGACGATGTCCTTGTCCAGGTTGTTCGCCACGCTCACCGGCACCTGGCCGTTGGCGCCCGCGACCGCGCGCGGGGTGTCGATGACCGACACGTCGTCCATGCGGTCGTCGATCGCGGCCTCGACCCGGAGGACGTAGGCGCCGGCCCGCTTGGTGTCGCCCCGCCACGACGCCGAGGTGAGCCTGAGGATGGCGTCGTGGAAGAGCTGGGTGTGCTCCTTGGTGATCGTCGCCGCCGCGTCGGCCTTGCGGCCGAGCTTGCGCACGCTGCTCAGGTAGGAGCGGCCCAGCTCGGCCTGCCGGTCGCGCTCGGTGTACACCAGGTCCGCCCGCGGCGCCGGAGACCGCGGCGGCCTGACCGAGTCGAGCGAGGTGAGCCGCAGCCAGGGGGCGCTCGACGTCGACTGGAGCAGCGCCGAGAGGAAGGCGGGATCGGGGTTCCAGAGCCGCGTCGTGGGCGCCGCGACGACCGTCCGGGCGGCGTGCCGCACACTCTGACCCTGCGGGAGCTGCCGGCCGGGCCGGCCCGGCTGACCTGTCTGACCTGTCTGACCTGTCTGATTCGGCTGCTCGAAGGCGAGCATGGCGGTCTCGGCGAGGAACCGCTGCCGGGCGATGGTCGCGCTTCCCGGCGCGGAGACCTCGCCGCTGAGGATCTGGCTCAGCACCGGATCGGCGAGCAGCGCCGTGATCCGTCCGGAGACGGTGTCGAGGCCGGTCGCCGCCTCCGTCGCGGCGGCCCCGGCGGCCGGGTCGGCCGTCGCGAGGTCATGCGAGGCCGGGGGAGAGGCGGGGGGGAGCGCGTCGCCGGAGAGCACCACGGACGTCACCCCGGCCGTCGCCAGCTCGTCGATCGCGTCACGGTCGATCGTGTCGCCGGCCGGCCACGCCGTCGAGGTCCCGATCTCCCGGCCGAGCAGCCCGGTGGCCACCGCCGCGCCGCGCTGCAGGGCCGCGACCGCCGGCGCGTCCAGCCCGTTGTGGACGAGCGCGGCCATGTCCGGGTCGGCGTACGGCGTCGCCACCACGTGCTTGCCCGCGAGAGCCGTGCGCAGGCCGTCGAGCCACTGCCCGGCCCCGGCGTCGGCCGTCTTCCGCTCGCCGCTGTCGTCGCTCCACACGGTGTACGGCCCGGCCGACATCTGGCGGGCGTCCTCGAGCAGAGCCGGGTCGACGAACCACGTGACGTTCTTGTCCGCCCTCTGGGCGAGCTTCAGCAGTTGCGCGAGGCGGCCGGAGGCGACCGACGTGCGGAGATCGTCGTCCATGAAGGTCGCGTCGTCCGCGCGGTGCGGCCGGTCCACGATCGGCAGCGCGAGGGCCAGCTTGACCTTGGGGACCGGCTCGCCCTTGGGGACGTACGGCAGGAAGGTCCGCTCGATCGCGATGCGCTGTTTGGTCGTGGCGTCGAGCGCCTCGATGGCGAGGGGATACACCCCGAGCCGCGACATGCCGAGATCCTGCGGCGTCACGGTGAACTGGAAAGGCAGCTTTCCCGACTGGTCGACCGGAGTGGCCGGCACCTTCGTAATCCACGACAGGGGGAGGGCGCCGTCCTCCGCCGCGAAGCTCTCCATGTCGGAGCGGAGCCGGAACGGCTGGCCTCGCGAGTAGAGGATCCGGACCTCGACAAGGGCCTGCGGCCTGCCCGTGACCGTTCCCGAGATCGTGATCGGTGTGGCGGGCTCGTTCGTGACCTCCGGGGTGATCTGCTCCACGAGGAGGGGCTCCGCCGGAGCCGCGGCCACTGCGACCACACGTCCCGGGGCCGCGACAGCCGTACCGGCCATGCTCGGGGGGGCGAGCAGGGCTGCGGTCATCAGGGTCAGCAGAGCGGCCTTACAGATCATGTGCGGGCCAGGGGTGAGGTACGGCGCACGCCCAGAATGCTATGGCCTAAGCCGTCCGCATTGGACGGGCGAGGCTCGCCGCGCCCCGAACCGGGGGAGCCGTGAGGTCGACCGGCTTGGCGGAGATCAGGGAGAACAGATGCAGGGCGCGCAGCCGCAGGGCCGTCCGGCGCTCGCCCGTGGCGGTGTGAACGATCTCGTCGGGGTCGAGGTCGTCGATCAGGCGCTGGTCCACGAGAACGGTGAGATCGTCGGGTAGCAGGATCGGGCAGACCAGACCGTCCGCGTAGTCGGTGGCCGAGTTGACCGTGAAGGCGGGCGCGGGCCGTGCCTGGGGGGCGCGGAGCAGGGCGCTGACGACGGCCGCTCGCGGCGGGCTGTTCACGGCGCTCACCACGGCCACGGGCTGCCTGCCGCCCCGCAGCGGCACCTCGAAGACCGAAACGCACACGCAGGTCTCCGGTGCGACGCCCAGAACCTCCGGCAACTCGTCCGAGCACGTCAACGGACGAGAAAGACGTACGATCTCATGGTGGATCTGGTGGGCGAGGAGCCAGCGGTGAATCGCGAGGGCGTTCTTCATCTCGTGTGCTCCTTGCGTCGTCCAGCGCCCCCGAACTGACCGTAGCCTGGTGATCGCTAGGTGTGTATCTCCCCTAGGTGACACCAGACGCATCGGGGGAGAACCTGTTCCGTGACCGAAGGACCTACCCAGCCTTGTCCGTTTCAAATCTGAGCGACAGCCAGCAGCGCGCCGTCAACGACCTGTTCCGTCGGATCGCCCCCGTGGCCGACGAGCTCGGCGAGTTGTTCGCGGCCCGCGGGCATGAGTTGGCCCTGGTCGGGGGCTCCGTACGCGACGTCTTCCTCGGCCGCATCGGGAACGATCTCGACCTCACCACGGACGCCGCCCCCGAGCGCGTGCTGGAGATCGTCAAGGACTGGGCGGACGCCATCTGGACGATCGGGATCGACTTCGGCACGGTCGGCGTCCGCAAGGGCGGCCGGCTGCTGGAGATCACCACCTATCGCAGCGAGTCGTACGACCCCGCGTCGCGCAAGCCCGAGGTGGCGTATGGCGACACGCTGGAGGGCGATCTCGCCCGCCGCGACTTCGCGGTCAACGCGATGGCGGTGCGCCTGCCCGGCCACGAGTTCGTCGACCCGTACGGCGGGCTCCCCGACCTCGCCGCGAAGGTGCTGCGGACCCCCGGGACGCCCGAGCAGTCGTTCGACGACGACCCGCTGCGGATGCTCCGCGCGGCCAGGTTCGCCTCGCAACTCGGGTTCACGGTCGCCCCGGAGGCGATCGCGGCGATGAGGGCGATGGCCGGGCGCATCGAGATCGTTTCCGCCGAGCGGATCCGCGACGAGCTCGACAAGCTGATCGGGGGCGCGTGGCCGCGTCAGGGGCTGACGATGCTCGTGGACACCGGGCTGGCGGCCCACGTGCTGCCCGAGTTGCCCAAGCTCCGGCTGGAGATCGACGAGCACCACCGGCACAAGGACGTCTACGAGCACACGCTGATCGTCTTGGAACAGGCGATCGCGCTGGAGACCTCCGGCCCGGACCGGGTGCTCCGCTGGGCCGCGCTGCTCCACGACATCGGCAAGCCGAAGACGCGCCGCAACGAGCCGGGGGGGCGGGTCTCGTTCCACCACCACGAGGTGGTCGGGGCGCAGATGGCCAAGAAGCGGATGGCCGAGCTCAAGTTCCCCAAGGACGTCGTGTCCGACGTGTCCCGGCTGGTCGAGCTGCATCTGCGGTTCCACGGCTACGGCACCGGGGAGTGGACGGACAGCGCCGTCCGGCGATACGTCCGGGATGGCGGGCATCTGCTGGAACGGCTGCACAAGCTCACCCGGGCGGACTGCACGACTCGGAACAAGCGGAAGGCGGCCGCGCTATCCCAGACGTACGACCAACTGGAGGAGCGCATCGCCCGGCTGGCCGAGGAGGAGGAGCTGGCCAAGATCCGCCCGGAGCTCGACGGCAACGAGATCCAGGAGATCCTCGGCATCCCCCCGGGCCCGATGATCGGCCAGGCGTACAAGCACATGCTGGAGATCCGCATGGACGAGGGTCTGATCGGCAAGGAGGCCGCCCGGGAGGCCCTGCTGAAGTGGGCCAGCACCCACGACCTCCCGTGATCATGCACGGATTCCCCGAGATGGTCTCTGAGTGATCAGCACCTATGGTGGGGGTGTGGATGGTGACGAGATCATTCGGCTGGATCGCGAGCACGTCTGGCATCCCTACGCGGCGGTGTCCTCCGGTGCTCCCGTCCATGCCGTCCGCCGCGCCGAAGGGGTGCGGCTGACGCTCGCCGACGGCCGTGAGCTCGTGGACGGCATGTCCTCGTGGTGGGCGGCCATCCACGGCTATAACCACCCCCGGCTCAACCAGGCGATCCGCGACCAGCTCGACGCCATGGCCCACGTCATGTTCGGCGGCCTCACCCACGAGCCGGCCGTACGGCTGTCGCGGACGCTCGCCGAGATGACCGGGCTCGGCCGAGTCTTCCTCGCGGACTCCGGCTCCGTGGCCGTCGAGGTCGCGATCAAGATGGCCGTCCAGCACGGCGCCGCCACGGGCCGGGGATCCAAGCTGCTCACCGTGCGGGGCGGCTACCACGGCGACACGTTCGGCGCGATGTCGGTCTGCGACCCGGTCAACGGCATGCACCACCTGTACTCCGGGGTGCTACCGAAACACGTCTTCGCGCCCCTGCCCCCCGCCTGGCACGGCTCTGAGGCGGCTCACGACGCCGGTTACCTCGATGAGCTGGACGCCCTCGTCGCGGCCAACGCGGGCGAGCTGGCGGCGATCATCGTGGAGCCGGTGGTGCAAGGGGCCGGGGGCATGCGCTTCTACCACCCCGTCTACCTCCGGCGGCTGCGGGAGCTGGCCGACGAGCACGGCATCCTGCTGATCGCCGACGAGATCGCGACCGGCTTCGGCCGCACGGGGGAGATGTTCGGCTGCGACTACGCGGGGATCCGTCCCGACATCATGTGTGTCGGCAAGGCCCTGACCGGCGGATACATGACGCTGGCGGCCACTCTGTGCACCGACGAGGTGGCCGAGGCGATCGGCGTCCTGATGCACGGGCCGACCTACATGGGCAACCCGCTCGCGACCGCCGTGGCGGGCGCCTCGCTGGAGCTGCTGTCCGAGCGCCCCTGGCGGGACGAGGTCAAGCGGATCGAGGCCGGGCTGCTCGACGGCCTGGCGGAGGCCGCCCGCATGCCGGGCGTGAAGGACGTCCGCGTGCTCGGCGCCATCGGCGTGATCGAGACCAAAGAGCCAGTAGATGTCCCGAAAATTCAGGACATCGTGATGGGGCGGGGCGTCTGGCTCCGGCCGTTCGGCCACCTGATCTACACGATGCCGCCCTACGCCTGCGAGCCCGGCGACATCGAGAGGATCACCGACGCCATGACGGCCGCCGCGGCTGCCCTCTGAGCACCCACCTTCTGAGCACCCGGCGCTCAGTCCGTCGCGACGGCGGGCTGCCTGGCGGCGGTGGGAACGACGAGCCGGTAGGTCAGAGCGCCCAGCAGGTAGCCCGCCGCGATCACGCCGAGCGCCAGGTAGGACTTGCCGTTCGGCGGCAGCAGCACCGCCGCCAGCACCGCCCCGAGCACCGTCATGCCGTTGAAGAGCATGTCGTAGAGGGAGAACACCCGGCCCAGGTAGGCGTCCTCGACGTCGCGCTGCACGACGGTGTCCGCGCAGATCTTGACGCTCTGGCCGGCCACGCCGAGCACGAACCCGGCGACCATGAAGGCCCACGGCTGGAAGGTCGCGCACAGCACGAACTCCAGCACCCCGCACGTGGCCAGCATCGCGGGGATCCAGTTCTCGATGCGGAACCGCTCGGTGGCCCATGGGGTGACGAGCGCCGCCACGAAGTAGCCCGTGCCCGAGGTGGCCAGCACGAGCGCGATCCCCTTGAGCGCGGCTTCGGCGTCGGTCGTGAAGTAGTAGCGGTAGAGCATCACCACGGCCGCCACCGACGTTCCGTACAGCAGGCGGTGGGTCGCCATGCCACCCAGCGCCGCGGCCGCCGACCGGCGGTGCACGATGTGCCTGGCCCCGTCGGCCAGGCCGCTCAGCACGTGCCGTACGGCCTCGCGGGCCTGGGGAAGCGCGGGATCGTACGCCGGGCCGAGCAACGACCGCTCCATCGTCCTCGCGATCAGCGGGGTCACCCCGAAGACGAGCCCGGAGCAGACCAGCAGCAAGGCGGTCCCGCTCGTGCCGGCCCCGAAGAGGTGCTCGCGCAGCAGGAAGCCCGTGCCCGCGCCGACGAACGTGAGGACCGTGCCCGACGTGGGCGTCACAGCATTGGCGATCATGAGCCGGTCGGTGGGCACGACATGGGGAAGCGACGCCCCGAGAGCCGCCAGGAAGAACCGGTTCACGCCGAGGACGCCCAGCGCGGCAGCGTAGAAGACCCCGTTGGACACCCCGGCGGCCACGAGACCGGCCGCCACGAGCAACAGCGTCCCCCGCACGATCGGGGCGACGACGAGGATCTGCCGCCGAGACCAGCGGTCGATGAAGACCCCGGCGAAAGGCCCCAGAACGCTGTACGGCAGGAACAGCACGGCCATGCCGGCGGCGATCTCCGTGGCCGTGGTCTGCCTCTCCGGGTTGAAGAAGGCGTAGCCGGCGACCGCGAACTGGAAGATCCCGTCTGAGAACTGCGAGACCAGGCGGGTGGCGAACAGTCGCCGGAAGTTCCGGCCTTCGAGGACCACACGCAGATCGGAGACGAAGGACACGGCGACAGCCTACGCGGCCCGATCATCGGTGAACATCGGGAATCACCCTGGCACACCCCTGAGCACGCGCGTCTGCCTTCCGTAACGCACATGATCAGTTACTCTCGGATACGTGACCTCTGACGAACATGTCGTACTGGTCGACGGCGAGGGAAACCCGATCGGCACCGCTCCCAAGTCCACGGTGCACGGCGTGGAGACGCCGCTACATCTGGCGTTCTCCAGCTACGTCTTCGACGAGGACGCTCGCCTGCTGCTGTCGCAGCGCGCGGGGCACAAGCTCACGTGGCCGGGCGAGTGGACCAACAGTTGCTGCGGGCACCCGCTGCCCGGCGAGCCCATGGCCTCGGCGGTGATCCGCCGGCTGTCCTTCGAGCTCGGGTTGCGCGTCGACTCCGTCGACCTGGTGCTGCCGCGCTTCTCCTATCAGGCCGTCATGGACAACGGCGTCATGGAGCACGAGCTGTGCCCCGTCTACCGGGCGGTCGTCGCGGGCGACGCCGCGCCGAACTCCGACGAGGTGGACGCGGTCCGGTGGATCCCGTGGAAGCAGTTCGCCGACCTGGTGCTGGCCGGGGAGATGGACATCTCCCCGTGGGCCCGCCTCCAGGTGCCGCTGCTCGTCGCGCTGGGCCCGGATCCGCTCGCCTGGCCGGTGGCCGACCCGGCCGACCTGCCGCCCGCGGCACGATAGGCGAAGCGACACCGGACAGCCGAGTGCCCCGGCTCGGCGGTGAGCCGGGGCACCATATGTGTTCACGCCGCACCCATTCGTACGGCGGTAACGAACGGCCTAGCGCTCGACCTCGCCGCGGATGAACTTCTCGACGGCCTCGCGGGCGGCGTCGTCGGAGTACTGCTCCGGCGGCGACTTCATGAAGTAGGACGAGGGCGACAGCAGCGGCCCGCCGATGCCCCGGTCGAGGGCGATCTTGGCGGCGCGGACGGCGTCGATGATGATGCCGGCGGAGTTGGGCGAGTCCCAGACCTCCAGCTTGTACTCCAGGTTGAGCGGGGTGTCGCCGAAGGACCTGCCCTCCAGGCGGACGTAGGCCCACTTGCGGTCGTCGAGCCACGGCACGTGGTCGGACGGGCCGATGTGCACGTCGGCCTTGGCCATCTCGTGCGGGATCTGGGACGTCACCGACTGCGTCTTGGAGATCTTCTTGGACTGCAGGCGCTTGCGCTCCAGCATGTTCATGAAGTCCATGTTGCCGCCGAAGTTGAGCTGGTAGGTGCGCAGCAACTCCACGCCGCGGTCCTCGAACAGCTTGGCCAGCACGCGGTGGGTGATGGTCGCGCCGACCTGCGACTTGATGTCGTCGCCGACGATCGGGACCCCCGCCTCGGCGAACTTGGCGGCCCATTCGGGGTCGGACGCGATGAAGACCGGAAGCGCGTTGACGAAGGCGACCCGGGCGTCGATGGCGCACTGGGCGTAGAACCGGTCGGCCTCCTCCGATCCCACCGGCAGGTAGGAGACGAGGACGTCGACCCGCGCGTCCTTGAGCGCCTGGACGACGTCGACCGGCTGCTCGTCGGACTCCTCGATGATCTCGCGGTAGTACTCGCCCAGACCGTCGAACGTCGGACCGCGCTGGACGGTGACACCGAGCGGCGGCACGTCACAGATCTTGATCGTGTTGTTCTCCGAGGCCACGATGGCCTCCGAGAGGTCGCGGCCGACCTTCTTGGCGTCCACGTCGAAAGCGGCCACGAACTCCACGTCACCGACGTGGTAGTCGCCGAACCGGACGTGCATCAGGCCCGGCACTCTGCTGCCCGGATCTGCGTCCTTGTAGTAGTGGACGCCCTGCACCAGCGACGCGGCGCAGTTACCCACACCAACGATGGCTACGCGCACCGAACCCATCGCACCCGCTCCTTTACCTATCCGCCTCGGGCGTCTCAGCCCTCTGAGTTTCTTTCCTGTACGGCTTGCGCGGCGTCCGGGCCGGTTGCGCCCGGTTCTTTATCCGCCTGGCGCGGAGTCGTGGTGCTCCGCCGCTCGGAGTCGATCAGCTCGTTCAGCCAGCGGACCTCACGCTCGACCGACTCCAGCCCGTGGCGCTGGAGCTCGAGGGTGTAGCTGTCCAGCCGCTCCCGCGTGCGGGCGAGAGCCGTACGGACACCTTCGAGGCGCTCTTCCAGGCGGCTGCGGCGGCCTTCGAGGATGCGCAGCCGCACCTCCGCCTCCGTGTGGCGGAAGAAGGCGAAGTGGATGCCGAAGCTCTCGTCCTCCCAGGCGGACGGACCAGCCTGCGTCAGAAGCTCCTGCAGCCGCTCCTTGCCCTCCGCGGTCAGCTTGTACACGATCTTCGACCGGCGGCCGATGACCGTGTCCTGTGGAGGCTCCTCCTCAACGATGAGGCCGTCGTTGAGGAGTCCCCTGAGGCAGGGGTACAGCGAGCCATAGGAGAACGCACGGAACATCCCGAGCAGGGTGTTGAGCCGTTTACGCAGCTCGTAACCGTGCAGCGGCGTCTCGTGCAGCGATCCCAGGACGGCGAGCTCCAGCACACCTCCACGAGAGCCCGTCACTGGAACCACCTCCTGTGTCTGACCGATGTATCGACCCGATACATCTGCAGGATACGTCGGCCTGTCATAGCGCGCAACGTGTCAACCGTTGGGCAAGAATTGGCAAACAGTCGTAATCTGGCCGTATGTGGTCACAGCGGGCGGTCGTGGACTACGGCCTCGCCAAGCGGGCGGCGATCCAGTCGATCCGCTCCGGCCACATGACGGCGCGGGATGTCTGCGACGCTCACCCCTATCTGCTGCGTGCGGCCCGATTCCACGGCGAGCCGACTGAGCGCAACTGCCCCATCTGTGAGCGCCGGAACGTGACCAACGTCACATACGTGTACGGGGACGAATTAGGACGGTTCGCCGGCCGGGTGAAAACCACGGCTGACCTCGCCGAGATGGCTCGGGAATACGGCGAATTCAGGGTCTACGTGGTGGAGGTCTGCCAAGGTTGTTCCTGGAACCACCTGGCGGTCTCGTTCGTCCTCGGCACAGGCACAGGCACAGGCACTGGCACTGGCACAGGCGATCCCCCGGGCTCCTCCGTTTAGGGCGGCTTTCTGCTCCAGGAGGTACGCTCACCGGCCTGCCGACCGATGTCGACGACACCCCCAATCACCTAACGAGGACGCGTGACTTACAGCAGCTACGGACCGGAGCCGACCGGCCGTCCCGAGGACTCCTCGGGCTCCGGTGGATCAGCCCGCCCTGGGCGCCGCCGTCGCACGCCCCAGGAAGCGGATGAGTACGGAGAACGCGGGGACCACCGGGACCCGGTCGCCGGTCAGCAGGCCCCGGCCGGATGGGGCCGTCCTCCCGCCCAGCAGGGCCCACACCAGGGCATGCAACAGGGCCGCCCGTCGGGTCCGCAGCAGGGCCAGCCGTTGGGTCCCCAGCAGGGCCAGCCTCCGCACGCCGCCCCCGGCCCCGTACGGCAGGCCGCGCAGGATCCCCGTTCCGGACGTCAGGGCGCGCCGGACCCCCGCCGTAGGGACGCCGCCGCGTTCGAGGACACGGCCTCGATGGGCGCGGTGCCCCCGTCAGGCCCCGGCGCATCGCAGCCCGGCTCGGGACACCGTCCAGACCCCCGCCAACTCGACTCCCGGCAGCCCGATCCGCGTCAGCCCGACCCCCGCCAGCCCGATCCGCGTCAGTCCGGCCTCGGGCATGAGCCCGGTCCGGCCCGGGGTCCCCGTTACGGCGCCCGCCCCGGCGGCCCGGGAGGTCCCGGCAACCCCGGTGGCCCCGGTGGCCCCGGTGGCCCCGGTGGCCCCGGTGGACCCGACGCCCCTCGCGGAGCCGGCGGTCCTGGTATTCCTGGCGGCGTTGCTGGGCCGGGGGACCGTACGCAGGCGCTCGCGGCGCCCAAGGACGGCTTCCGCCGCGATCAGGACGTGCAGAACACCGAGGCGATGCCCTCAGGGGGCCCCTCGGGTGGCCGGCGCCGCAGGCCCGAGCCGGGCCGCGGTGGCCGGGGCCGGGGCCGTGGCGCCCCCGGCGGACCTGGAGGCCCCGACGGTCCTGGTGGACCGGGCGGCCCGGGCGGCCCGGGCGGGCGCGGCCCTCGTGATCCGCGTGACTTCGAGGACGAAGAGCCCCGCCGGCGCGGCTGGAAGCGCTTCATCCCCAGCTGGAAGATCGTCGTGGCGGGCTTCACCGTGATCGTCGCAGGCCTGTTCGGCATGATCTGGGTCGCCTACGCGAACACTCCACTGCCGACCGCCACGCAGGCCGATGCCCTCGCGCAGGGCAGCGTCCTCTACTACAACGACGGCAAGACCGTCATCGCCCGTCTTGGCACTCCCCGTGTGATCGTTGATATCAAGAAGGTTCCACCGCACGTCCAGGACGCGGTCATCGCGATCGAGAACAGGACGTTTCGCGAGGACGCGGGAATCTCCATCCCGGGCATGCTCCGCTCGGTGTGGATGACGGCGACTGGTCAGCAGTTGCAGGGCGCTTCGACGATTACCCAGCAAATGGCGCGGAATTATTACGACGGCCTGAGCCAGGAAGTTTCGATCAAGCGAAAGTTCAAGGAAATCTTCGTCGCGGTCAAGCTCGACAAGTCGATGACCAAGGACAAGATCCTTGAGCAGTACCTCAACACCGTCAACTTCGGCCGTGCCTACGGCATCGAGGCGGCGGCCATGGCCTACTTCCACAAGCACGTCGACCAGCTCAACGAGGCGCAGGGGGCCTACCTCGCCGCCCGCGTCCAGACGCCCAGCCTGGCGGCGGACGCTCCTCAGCTTCAGGGCCGGTTCAAGGACGTCGTCAACGCCATGGCGATCCTGAACCCGCAGAAGTACGGCCAGTTGCCCAGCACGGCGAAGTTCCCGAAAACCGTTCCGGACAACAACAGCAACGTCTTCGGCGGCCTCAAGGGCTACATGGTCATCCAGGCCTACGAGGAGCTGAAGACCCGTGGCATCTTCCCTCCCCAGGTCAGGAGCGGCGGATACAAGATCATCACCACGTTCGACAAGAAGCTCATGCAGGTCGCGAAGAAGGCCGTGGTGAGCACGACCTCAGGTATGTCCAAGGAGTTCCACGCGGGTCTCGCGGCGGTGGATCCCCGGAATGGCCGTGTGGTGGCCTTCTACGGGGGCAGCAACTACCTCAAGGACCCCTGGAACGAGCCCTTCCAGTCGAGAAAGCAGGCGGCGTCCGCTTTCAAGCCCTACGTGCTCGCCGCCTGGCTTGAGGCGGGTTACAGCCTCAACAGCTGGGTGCCCGGCAACAAGACGAAGCCCGAAGAGCTGCCAGGCACCACGAAGATCACCAACGGCGAGCGCGTCCCGGCTGCGATCGACGTCACCTACGCCACCGCCCACTCGATCAACACGGCCTTCGCCTCCATGGCGTACGCCTTGCCGGGCAAACTCGACGACGTCAGGTCAATCGCCGAATCAGCCGGGATCAGTAAGCAGGCTCTGGACGATGACAAGAATGGTGTCAACAAAGACAACGGCCACGGCTACCAGTTGGCGATCGGCAGTGTCGGCGTCACGCCGGTCGAGCAGGCCGCGGGCTACTCGATCTTCGCCAACGAGGGCAAGCACGCGGACTACCACGTCATCCAGGAGGTACGGCAGGGCAAGACCGTCGTCCTTCCGGAGAAGAAGGCCCTCAGGCAGGTGATCGCTCCGGAGTCGGCGGCCGACGCCGTGACCGCGATGGAGCAGGTCCTCAAGGTCGGTACGGCCGCCGGAAGGGGCATCGGCCGCCCGGCCGCCGGCAAGACCGGTACCAACAACGACAACAAGGAAGCCTGGTTCGTCGGTTTCACCCCACAGATTTCCACTGCTGTCGGTATGTACCGCGAAGAGTGCCGGACCAAGAGCGGCAAGGTCGTCCAACCGGAATTCTCGAACTGTCCCTGGAGCGACGGCAAGAGGAACACCAAGTACAGCGAACTCAATCCCTACAGCAAGGCCTACGAGGTGTCGCTGGGCAACATCCAGGGTGCCGACGCTCCGACCACGATCTGGCGCACCTTCATGATGGAGGCTCTCGCGGGGCAGCCGGTGGAGCAGTTCCCCGCCAAGGCCGGGATCGGCACCCCGGAGAACATCGTGACGCCGACGCCGACGCCGACTCCGTCGGACATCTTCCCGACCGACTTCCCGCCCCCGGGTGGCGGTGAGGAGTGCCAGCCGGGCGACGTGTCGTGCCAGGTGGACCTCGGCGACGGCGGCGATCCGTTCGGCAGCAACGGCGACGGCAGCGGGAACGGCTCCCCGGCGTCGGCCGCCCTTCCGACACCGGTGGCGACCGGTGATCGGCGGGGAATACCCACGTCGTGATCGTGCGGGCCCACGACGCCGATGGGAGTCGTGGGCCCGCTCACGTCCACGGACACCGCACGGGACGGCAGGGACACGAAAGCTTTATTGGGCCGAAGGTCGCGCGCCGCCGTCCATCGGTGATGCAATACCTGCCATGACGACCCGGACCACGAACGCTTCCGGCCCTTTGTCCGCGGTCGCCCAGAGGGCGGTGCCGTACCTGCCTCTCGGGCTTCTCGCGGGCCTCGGCGCCGTGCTCGCCTTCCTGTGGAAATGGCCCTGCCGTTTCGGCGGCGTGTGGAACACCGGGGTCGGCCAGTTCACGAACTTCTGTTACACGGACATCTATCCGCTGTTCTGGGCCGAGCACCTGAACGAGGGCAAGATCCCCTACGTCGACTATCCGGTCGAGTATCCGGTCGGCATCGGCGGGATCATGGAGTTCGCCCGCCGCCTCGCGGGTGGGGACGGTGTGCGGTTCTACGACATCACGGTCATCCTGATGGGCGTCTCGCTGGTCGCGGGTGTCCTCCTCATGGCCGCCCTCGCCGGGCCCACTCGGCGCTGGGACGCCCTGTGGTACGCCATCGGCCCGGCGGTCATCCTCTGCGCGTACATCAACTGGGACCTGGCCGCCGGAGCCCTCGCCCTCGGCGGCCTGCTGGCGTGGGCGCGGGAGCGGCAATACCTCGCGGGAGCGCTGCTCGCGCTGGCCGTGGCCACGAAGTTCTACCCGCTGATGTTCTTCGGGGCGCTGTTCCTGCTGACCGTCCGCACGGCGAAGTGGTTGCCGTTCCTCAAGACGGCCGGTGCGGCGGTGCTGACGTGGCTGGTGGTCAACGTGCCGGTCATGGTGATCAACTTCGAGGGCTGGAAGCGGTTCTACGCCTTCAGCAGCGAGCGTGGCGCCGACTGGGGCGGCCTGTGGTACTTCTTCCAGACCAAGCAGTGGGGCTTCCTCGCCGACCCCGACTCGCTGAACACCATGGCGATGGCGGTGCTCGCCGTGCTGCTGCTGGGAGTGGCCGCGCTGGCGCTGCTGGCGCCCCAGAGGCCGCGCCTCATGCAGCTGTGCTTCCTGGCCCTCGCCGCGTTCATGATCACCAACAAGGTCTGGTCGCCGCAGTACGTGCTGTGGCTCGTGCCGTTCGCCGTGCTGGCGAGGCCGAAGTGGGGCGCGCTGCTGGCCTGGCAGATCGCCGAATGCTGGTACTTCTTCTCGATCTGGCTCTACCTCGTGGGCCGGGATTCCGAGCACGCGAACCTCGGCATCGGTGACACGGCCTACTTCCTGTCGGTATGGGCGCGGCTGATCACGATCGTCGTCCTCATGGCGCTCGTGGTGAAAGACGTCCTCCGGCCGGAGCAGGACACCGTACGGCAGGGCGGTGTGGACGACCAGTCGGGCGGGGTCTTCGACCAGGCGCCGGACCGCCTCGTCCTGCTCCCCGCCGCCAGGTGAACCGGCCCGTACGGCGACCGGCCTCCGACGCGGGTTTTCCACAGGGCCCGGCGTTTCCCCTGGGTGCCGCGTTTCCCTTGGGCGCATGGGCCACCTGACACCGATAGCCTTGAGGCGGGGTTTCGGAGAGCCTTCCGGAAGGCACGAGCGGGATGCGGGGGCAGGGCCTCACGTGCGAAACAGGGTGCCGTTGCCGGCGATGCTGGTCTGGGCGCTGACGAGGGCGGCGCTCTTCCTCGCCGCGATGCAGATCATCCCCGTCGGCCACGCGGGCTCCTTCGAGAACGACGTCTCGCTCTACCGGGACTGGTCCGGCGTCCTGCTGGGCGGCCAGTTCCCCGACGGCGATGACAAGTGGCAGTACCCGCCGTTCGCCGCGCTGCCCATGCTGGCCCCTCACCTGCTGCCGTGGGACTACCGGGTCAGTTTCTACGTGCTCGCCCTGCTCTGCGACCTCGGGATCTGGCTGCTGCTGTGGCGCTTCGCCGCCAAAGCCGGAAAAGCCGGTGAAGCGGGTGGAGGGGGCGGGAGCCGTACGGGGCTGTGGGCCTGGACCGTGGGCGCGGCGCTGCTGGGGCCTCTCCTGATCTCCCGCTATGACCTGATGGTCACGTTCGTAGCGGTCATGGCGCTGACCGCCTCGACCGATCCGGCCGTGCGCGGGTCGCTCGTCGGGATCGGGCTGATCATCAAGGTGTGGCCGGTCGCGCTCCTGGTGGGCCTGCGGCGCTGGCGCGAGCTGCTCACCGGCACCGCCTCCATGCTGGCCATCGCCGTGACCGGCTGCGGCGTCGCCGCCCTCGTGATGCCGCACGCGCTCGACTTCCTGACGGCACAGCACGACCGGGGGCTCCAGGTCGAGTCGCTGGCCGCCACTCCGTTCGCGCTGGCGCGGGCCCTCGGGTGGTGGGGCGGCTTCACGAACTACCAGCACGGCGCGATGGAGCTCGTGGGGACCGGCGTGGAGACGGCCGAACGGCTGAGCCTGGTCGCGACTCCCGTGGCACTCGGGCTGCTGGCCGTCTGGTGGCTCCTCGCCGTGCCGAGCGCCAGGTCGTTCTATGACGCGGCGCTCACGGCGGTGCTCTTTCTCGTGGTCACCAGCAGGGTGCTGTCGCCGCAGTATCTCGTGTGGGTGGTCGGCGTCGCCGCCGTGGTGCTGACCCTGCCGCGGACCCGCCCCGGCCCCAGCCAGCGGCCGGCCGCCTGGCTCGTCCTGGCGGCGACGCTGCTCACGGGGATCATGTACCCGTGGATCGAGGAGGACTACAGCTGGCGGGGCGACCTGCCGGGGACCCTCGTCCTGGTGGCCCGCAACCTCGTGCTTCTCGCGGCCGCGGTCGTCTCGTTCGTCCAGCTCTGGCGCGGCACCCGCCGCCGGACCCGGTCAGGGGAGCTGCCGGCGCGTCCGGTGCGAATACCCACTTTGTGAGCTCGCCAATCCAGAGATTTATCCACAGGCTGTGGACGACCGCCTGTGGCTAGAGGTTCTTCCGCAGGAACGCGATGTCGTCGGCCTGGCCCTCGAAGGGGGTCTCCACCACGATCGGGGCCCCGGCCGCCCGGCAGACGGCCAGGATCAGCTCCGGGTCGATCTGGCCGGCGCCCAGGTTGGCGTGGCGGTCGGCGCCCGAGTCGAAGACGTCACGCGAGTCGTTGCAGTGGACGAGGTCGATCCGGCCGGTGATGGCCATCACCCGGTCCACGACGCCGAGGAGCTCCTCGCCGCCCGCGTGGAAGTGGCAGGTGTCGAGGCAGAACCCGATGACCGACGCGTCCGGCGCTCCGGCCGTGACCGCGTCCCAGAGACGGGCGATCCGGTCGAGCCTGCGCGCCATCGCGTTGCCGCCGCCCGCCGTGTTCTCGATCAGCACGGGGATGGGGCATTCCATGCGCTCGAACACCTTGCGCCAGTTGTCGAACCCGGCCTGCGGGTCGTCTCCGGCGTTGACGTGCCCGCCGTGCACGATCAGGCCCTTGGCCCCCAGTGACGCGGCGCCCTTCAGATGGCTCTCCAGCAGCTTGCGGCTGGGGATGCGGATCCGGTTGTTGGCGGTCGCGACGTTGATGACGTAGGGCGCGTGGACGTAGACATCCACGTCCGAGGCGCGCAGGGCGTCGGCCGACGCGGGGATGACCGGGCCCTTCCACCCCTGCGGGTCGCCCAGGAAGAACTGCACGACGTCGGCGTCGCGCGTCGCGGCGTGGGCGAGCGGGTCGTCCTGGTCGACGTGGGCCCCGATGCGCTGTGGTCGCTGCGGTGATGTCACTTCTTCCCCATCCCTCCGGGCGTTGGCCATGCTTCCAGGCTGCCCAGGCGAAAGGCGAACCCTAGGCGTCTTCCAAGAGCGTTTCAAGAGGGCGCGGCCGGGCAGTCGCTGTGTCGCACGCCCTGAGACCCGCGCGCCGATGATACAAGGAGACGAACATGAGATATCGGCTGGGCAGCTTCCTGTTACTCATCTACATCCTGGTCGGACTCTACGTGGCCTGGGTGCACCACTACCTGACGCCGACCCTCCTCAAGCAGATCGCCCAGGCCCTGCTGGCGATCTTCCTCTGGTTCCTCGTCCTCCTGGGCGTGGACCTGCACATCGGAGGCTGACCCCCTTCCGCGACGTCCCCGGCGACCCCACGACGTCCGCGGCGCCCCTGAGACCACCCCGAGACGACGGCGAGGACCCCCGGTGTTCCACGAGGGTCCTCGCGGCTCTGCCGGGTCGCGTCAGGGCCTCGGGACGAACCCCCCGTGCGCGATCCCCAGCGCCACCCCGACGAACGACGCCACGACGCCCACGATGATGAGGCTGCGCTGCGCCGTGGTGGACGAGACGTACTGTGCGTAGAGACCGCCGCAGAACCCGATCGCCCCCAGGCAGGACGCGATCACGTGCGCGCTGACGACGAATCCCGTGACGAACGCCACGAGCCCGACGACCAGCGTGCAGATCGCCAGGGCGTTCTCCTTCGGGTGCCGTCTGCCGTCGGTATTCAGCGTGAAGTGGAAAGGGCCGCCCTTCGCGGAGCCGGAAACGCCTCCCGTGGAGTCGATGACGTGCCGCATCGCGGTCACCCCCTCTCTTCCTCCCAGTTTGCCGCGCGTGGCCTCGCACAACCAGGTGCCTGATAGCCTTATTCGACTGCGTCTGATATGGGCCGGGGCGCAATCCGCCCGGGTCCCTTCGCAGTGTCCTCCTGTCACGGCAAGGCGTCGTGACCGCAAGAGTCCAGAGGAGGTTGGATTCCGCATGCGTCGTTACGAGATGATGGTCATCCTCGACCCGTCCCTCGATGAGCGCACCGTGCAGCCCTCGCTCGACCAGTTCCTCAGCGTCGTCCGCAATGACGGCGGCACCGTGGAGAAGGTCGACGTCTGGGGACGCCGCCGGCTGTCCTACGACATCGCCAAGAAGTCCGAGGGCATCTACGCCGTCGTGGACCTGAGCGCCGAGCCCGCCACCGTCAAGGAGCTGGACCGTCAGCTCAACCTGAACGAGGGCATTCTCCGCACCAAGGTCATCCGCCCCGAGCTTCACTGACGGTGCGGCGAAGTCCGGCCAATTGTCGGGCGGTAGCCGTACTCTGAGCCCTTAACGGCTTAGCTGACGGGATAGGAAGGCGAAAGCGACCGATGGCAGCAGGCGACACCACGATCACCATCGTCGGCAACCTAGTCGACGATCCGGAGCTGCGCTTCACCCCGACGGGGCAAGCCGTGGCCCGATTCCGCATCGCGTCCACTCCGCGGTTTCTGGACAAGCAGACCAACGAGTGGAAGGACGGCGAAGGCCTGTTCCTGACCTGCAACGTGTGGCGCCAGGCGGCGGAGAACGTCGCCGAGAGCCTCCAGCGCGGCATGCGGGTCATCGTGCAGGGACGGCTGCGCCAACGGTCGTATGAGACCAAGGAAGGCGAGAAGCGCACGGTCTACGAGGTCGAGGTCGACGAGGTCGGCCCCTCGCTGCGCAACGCCACCGCCAAGGTGAACAAGACCGCCCGTCAGGGTGGTGCCGCCGGTGGTTTCGGCGGCGGCCCGGCCAACGACCCCTGGGCGAGCGCCGCCCCTGCTCCGCAGGGCGGCGGCTACGGCCAGGGTGGCGGTGGCTTCGGCGGCGGCGGCGGCCAGGGCGGCGGGTTCGGCGGCGGCGACTTCAGCGACGAACCGCCCTTCTAGCCACACCTGTCTCGTCACATCACCACAAGTAATCCGAGCGACCATTCCCGCATCATGCGGGGCTCTGAAAGGAGCACCACGATGGCGAAGCCGGCACTGCGCAAGCCGAAGAAGAAGGTTTGCCTGTTCTGCCACGACAAGATCTCCTACGTCGACTACAAGGACACGGCGCTGCTGCGGAAGTTCATCTCCGACCGCGGCAAGATCCGTGCCCGCCGGGTGACGGGCAACTGCACCCAGCACCAGCGCGACGTGGCCACCGCTATCAAGAACGCTCGTGAGATGGCCCTGCTGCCGTACACGAGCACCGCGCGCTAAGGAAAGGAGTCTCAGGACATGAAGCTCATTCTCACCACTGAGGTCTCCGGCCTCGGCGCTCCGGGCGACATCGTCGAGGTGAAGGACGGCTACGGCCGCAACTACCTCATCCCGCGCGGCTTCGCGATCCGCTGGACGCGTGGCGCGGAGTCTCAGATCGCCTCGATCAAGAAGGCGCGTGACGCCCGCGAGATCCGCGACCTGGGCACCGCCAAGGAGGTCGCCGGCCAGCTCGGCGCCCTCAAGGTCAAGCTGAAGACCCGCGCCGGCGAGTCCGGCCGCCTGTTCGGCTCCGTGACCACGGGCGACATCGCCGAGGCCGTCAAGGCCGCCGGCGGTCCGCAGCTCGACCGCCGCCGCATCGAGATCGGCAACGCGATCAAGAGCCTCGGCACCCACAAGGTCAGCGTCAAGCTGCACCCGGAGGTCGCGGCGACCGTCGACGTCGAGGTCATCGCCGGCTGACCCCGGTGAAAGCCGTCAAGGGCCTCTTCCGACCTCGGGAGGGGCCCTTGCTCGTCTCCGGCCCAAGCGAGCCGGATATTCTCCCCAGGTAAAGCCGGAATACACGCAACGCTAGTATCTTCCCAACCCATTTTGCGGATTCCGTGGAAGATGTCCCTCTTGGAGGCTGGAATGCCCCGTCCGTCGCTGCTGCTGGCCTCCGGTGCCCTCACGCTGGCCGTCGCCGCGTGCGCGCCGGCCTCCGACACGTCCACGTCCGCGAGCCCGGCCGGTACGGCGAGCGGGGCTGCCTCCGACACCTGCGCCAAGGACCAGCTCAAGCTGGCGACGCCGGGCAAGCTGACGATCGGCACGGACAAGCCCGCCTACGAGCCGTGGTTCAAGAACGACGACCCCTCCAACGGCCAGGGCTACGAGAGCGCGGTGGCCTACGCGGTCGCGCAGCGGATGGGCTTCACGAAGGACGAGGTCACCTGGGCCGTCGTGCCGTTCGACTCGTCGTTCGCCCCCGGGCCCAAGCAGTTCGACTTCGACATCAACCAGATCTCCATCACGCCCGAGCGCCAGAAGGCCGTCGACTTCAGCGACGGGTACTACACGGTCAAGCAGGGCGTGGTCGCCCTTGAGGGCTCGAAGTACGCCAAGGCCGCCGGTCTGGCCCAGCTCAAGGACGCCAAGATCGGGGTGCAGGCCGGCACCACCGCCCTGCGGGCCGTACAGCAGGTCATCCAGCCGGGCAACGACCCCAGCGTCTTCAACCAGCAGATCGACGCGGTCAACGCGCTGAAGAACAAGCAGATCGACGCCATCGTCGTCGACCTTCCGACCGCGTTCTACGTCACCGCCGCCCAGATCAAGGGCTCCACGATCGTCGGCCAGTTCGCGGCGAACTCCGGCGCCCCGGAGGAGTTCGGCCTGCTGTTCCAGAAGGGCAACGCCCTGGTGACCTGCGTCAACAAGGCCGTGGGTGAGCTCAAGTCGTCCGGCGAGCTGGCCAAGATCGAGAGCCAGTGGCTGACGGCCGCCGCCGGTGCCCCCGAGCTGAAGTGACGGGCTGAAGTGACCGAAAGGGAAACCGCCACGGCGGGCGAGGTGAAGGACGATCCCGCCGCCGCGCGTGGGTCCGCGGCCGAGGCGGCGGCGGGGGAGCCGGCCGCCCCGGCGTGGGTGAAGAGCGACCGGCAGGTCCGCCGCGAGGCCGAGCTGCGCGGCCGGGCCAGGCGGTCGATCTCGATCGCCACGGCCTCCACCGTGCTGGTCGCCGTCGTGCTCGTCATCCTGGTCACCTCGTCGCCGGGATGGCCCCGGGTGCGGGAGACGTTCTTCGACTTCGGGCAGCTCGCCGAGGCGTTCCCCGACGTGCTTCGCGGGTTCCTGCTCAACGTCAAGATCTTCCTCATCGCCGAGCCGATCATCCTGGTGCTGGGCCTGGTCGTGGCGCTCGTGCGGGGCCTGCGGACGCCGGTGTTCTTCTCGCTGCGGGCGCTGGCGGTCTTCTACACCGACGTCTTCCGCGGCGTCCCGGTGATCCTGCTCATCTATCTCGTCGGCTTCGGCATTCCCGCGCTCCAGCTCCAGGGCGCGCCCAACGACCCCGTCACGCTCGGGATCGTCGCGCTCGTGCTGTCCTACGGCGCGTACGTCGCGGAGGTGTTCCGTTCGGGAATCGAGTCGGTCCACCCGAGCCAGCGGTCGGCCGCCCGGTCGCTGGGGCTGAGCCACGGCCAGACGATGCGCTACGTGGTCGTCCCCCAGGCCGTCCGGCGGGTGGTGCCGCCGCTGCTCAATGACTTCGCCTCGCTGCAGAAGGACAGCGCGCTCGTCGCCCTCCTCGGGCCGTTGGAGGCGCTTCGCCAGTCCTCGATCCACGCGTCGTCCTCGTTCAACTACACGCCCTATCTGTGCGCCGCGGCGCTGTTCATCGCGCTGACCGTGCCGATGGCCCGCTTCACCGACCATCTCGCCGCCCGCGCGGCCCGCCGCCAGATGGGAGCGGGGCACGTATGAGCCTGTTGACGATCGAAGGTGTCTGGAAGCACTACCACCATCACAGCGTGCTGCGCGGGATCGACCTGGAGGTGGCGCCGCACGAGGTGGTCTGCCTGATCGGCGCCTCGGGCTCGGGGAAGTCCACGCTGCTGCGCTGCGTGAACCTCCTGGAGACGATCGACGACGGCGCGATCTACCTGGACGGCGCCGAGATCACCGACGTGCGGGCCGACGCCGACCAGGTGCGCGGCCGGGTCGGCATGGTCTTCCAGTCCTACAACCTGTTCCCGCACATGACCGTGCTCGACAACATCACCCTCGCCCCGCGCAAGGTGCGGAAGGTGAGCCGGGCGCGGGCGGAGGAGCAGGCCGGGGAGTTGCTCGCCCGGTTCGGCCTGTCGGACAAGGCGCGGGCATACCCCGACCGGCTCTCGGGCGGCCAGCAGCAGCGCGTCGCCATCATCCGGGCGCTCGCCACCCAGCCGCGACTGCTCCTGCTCGACGAGGTCACCTCCGCGCTCGACCCCACGCTCGTCACCGAGGTCCTGGGCGTCATCCGCGAGCTCAAGGACTCGGGGATGACGATGATCCTGGCGACTCACGAGATGAGCTTCGCCCGCGACATCGCGGACACGGTCTGTTTCCTCGAAGGCGGCGTCCTGCTGGAGCACGGGCCGCCCGAGCAGATCTTCACCGCCCCGGAGCATCCCCGGACCCGGGAGTTCCTCCAGCGCGTGCTTGAGGCCGGCCGTCTCTAGTGCCGGTTCAGGCCCCGGTGACCAGCCAGGCCGTGCCGTACGCGCGGGTGGCGAGGGTGATCATCCGGGCGGCCATCCACACGCCGAGCGCCAGCCACAGCGCGACCAGGCTCCCGGCCATCGCGGCGAACGGCAGGTAGGCGAGCGTGGTCCACACTCCGGCCCAGGCGAGATAGCGCTGGTCGCCGGCGCCGATCAGCACGCCGTCCAGCACGAAGACGATGCCCGCGATCGGCTGTAAGAGCGCCACGGGCCACAGCACGGCCATGAGTTGCGCGGTCACCGCCGCGTCGGCGTCGAACAGGCGCGGGATGAGCGGCCGGGCCAGCAGCACGACGGCGCCGAACAGGACGCCGCAGACGATTCCCCACATGACCATGCGCTTCGTCGCCGCACGAGTGGCCGCCGCGTCCCCGGCGCCGAGCGTGCGGCCGGTGATCGCCTGTCCGGCGATGGCGATGGCGTCGAGGGCGAACGCGAGGAAGGTCCAGATCCGGGCGGCGATGGTGTGCGCCTCGATCTGGTCCTCTCCCATGCGGGTCGCGATCGACGTGGCGACGAGCAGGACGATCTGCAGGCATGCCGTACGGATGACCAGGGCGAGTCCGGCGGTGCCGGCGGCCCGCACACCGGGAAGGTCGGGCCGCAGCGCGGCGCCGTGCCGCCGGGCGGCCCGCACGACCAGCGTGAGATAGACGGCGGCGGACAGCGTCTGGGCGGCGACCGTGCCCCAGGCCGACCCCGCGATCCCCCAGCCCAGCCCCAGGACGAACCAGAGGTTGAGCAGCCCGTTCAGCACGAACGAGCCGACCGACACGGCGAGGGGGGTCCGGGTGTCCTGGAGGCCGCGCAGCACGCCCGTGCCCGCGAGGACCACCAGCATGGCCGGGGTGCCGAGCAGGCTGACGCGCAGGTAGGTGACGGCGAGCGTGGCGAGCTCGCCCGTGGCACCGAACAGGTGTACGATAAATGGCGCAAGAGGCCAGCCCGCCACGCCGATCGCGACGCCGATGACCGCCGCCAGCCACAGGCCGTCGATGCCCTGTCGCATCGCCTGCCTGATGTCGCCCGCGCCGAGCCGCCGGGCCACGGCCGCCGTCGTGCCGTACGCGAGGAAGACGCACAGGCCCACCAGGGCCGTCAGCGCGGCGCTGGCCACGCCGAGAGCGCCGAGCGCCGGATCGGGAAGGTGGCCGACGATGATCGAGTCGGTGAGCAGGAACAGCGGCTCGGCGACCAGGGCCCCGAACGCCGGAACCGCCAGCCGCAGGATCTCCCTGTCATGGGTTCGGCCCCGCCGGTCGTCGCGGCCGGTTCCGGTCGTAAGAGGCATAAGCCTATTTTGCAGCTTACGGTCCCATGCCCGATCGGTATCGGCCTGCCGTGCCGACTTTCTTCCATCCACAGCACGTGGAAATAAAGAGCCCTGGCCAGGCGGGCTTTTCGCGGTGGAGCCCGGCGTTGTCCACAGCCCTGTCCCCAGAGTTCCCACACGTGGCGGGGCGCGTCTGCACACGTTGTCCACAGCGTTGTCAACAGCTCAAGTTGCCGCTTGGTAGCCGGGAGCGCGAAACTGTCGGACCCGGCAGCTACAAGTTGGGGATGCTGGGGCGGCTGAGTTGGGGGGTGTGAAGGTGAGCGTGATCGACTTCCCGGGCGGTCCCGGGGGATCGGACTCGACGTTCGAGCGGACTCCGCCGAGCAACATCGAGGCCGAGCAGTCGGTGCTGGGCGGCATGCTGCTGTCCAAGGACGCCATCGCCGACGTGGTCGAGGTGCTGCGCTCCGAGGACTTCTACCGTCCCGCCCACCAGATCGTCTTCGAAGTCATCATCGACCTGTACGGCCGTGGTGAGCCGGCCGACTCCGTCACCGTCTTCGACGAGCTGCAAAAGCGCGGCGAGGTCGCCCGCGTGGGCGGCGGCGCCTACCTTCACACGCTGACGGCGATCGTCCCCACCGCCGCCAACGCGGGCTACTACGCGAAGATCGTCCGCGAGCAGGCCGTGCTGCGCCGGCTCATCGAGGCCGGCACGCGGATCGTCTCCTACGGGTACGGCGGGCAGGGTGAGGAGGTCGACGACCTGGTCGACCGTGCGCAGGCCGAGATCTACAAGGTCACCGAGCGCCGCACCTCGGAGGACTACCTGCCCCTAGCCGAGATCATGCCGTCGGCGCTCGACGAGATCGAGGCGATCGGCAGCCGCAGTGGCCAGATGGTCGGCGTGCCCACCGGCTTCCAGGACCTCGACACCCTCACGAACGGCCTCCACCCCGGCCAGATGATCGTCGTAGCCGCACGCCCCGCGATCGGCAAATCCACTTTGGGGCTAGATTTCGCCAGATCTGCCGCTATCAAGCATGGAATGACGACTGTCATCTTTTCGCTTGAAATGTCGCGCAATGAGATCACGATGCGACTGCTGTCCGCCGAAGCGCGGGTGAGCCTGCAGAACATGCGGTCGGGCACGATGAGCGACGACGACTGGACCCGCATGGCCCGGAGGATGGGCGAGGTCGCCGAGGCGCCGCTGTTCATCGATGACTCCCCGAACATGTCGATGATGGAGATCCGGGCCAAGTGCCGCCGCCTCAAGCAGCGTAACGATCTCCGGTTCGTGATCGTTGACTATCTCCAGCTGATGAGCTCGCCCAAGAAGACCGAGAGCCGCCAGCAGGAGGTCTCCGAGCTGTCACGTGCCCTCAAGCTTCTGGCGAAGGAGCTCGAGGTCCCCGTCATCGCGATCTCCCAGCTAAACCGCGGTCCGGAGCAGCGCCAGGACAAGCGCCCCCAGGTGTCCGATTTGCGCGAATCCGGCTCCATAGAGCAGGACGCGGACATGGTCATCCTGCTGCACCGGGAGGACGCCTACGAGCGGGAGTCCCCCCGGGTGGGAGAGGCCGACCTGATCGTGGCCAAGCACCGTAACGGGCCCGTGGCGACCGTCACGGTGGCCTTCCAGGGCCACTACAGCCGGTTCGTCGACATGGCGACGCACTGACGGGCGCTCAGGTGGCGTCCATGGTCAGCCGGGACGCGAGCTGTGCCCGCGACGTGATGTTGAGCTTGGGGAAGATGCGGTACAGATGCGAGCCGATCGTCCGCGGTGACAGGTAGAGCCGTTCCCCGATCTCCCGGTTGGACAGCCCCTCGGCGGCGAGCCGGGCGATCTGCAGCTCCTGAGGCGACAGCGCCGGTGACCCGTCGGAGCTCGGCTGCTCGACGCGTTCGCCGGCGGCCCGGAGCTCGGCCTGGGCCTGCGCGGCCCAGGTGGTGGCGCCGATGAGGCCGAGCGTGGTCTGCGCCGCCCGCAGCGGCGTCCTCGCCTCGGTGGCACGGCGCTGGCGGCGCAGCCACGTGCCGTACGCGAGCTGGGTCTTCGCCTTGACGAAGGGCCAGCGGGTCAGGTCCTTGCTGAGGGCCGTCAGGTAGAGCTCCTCGGCCTCGGCGTCGTCCGCGAGCACCGCGCGGGCGTACATCAGATGGACGTGCAGGAGCGGTGAAGTGGTGACGAGGGCGACCTCCTCCAGCTCGCCGATGATGACCCGGGCCTCGTCGTGATTGCCGCTGTGCGCCGCGGCCTCGGCCAGGAACATCACCCGTCGAAGCACTCTCGCTGGTGGTAGCTGGGGTCCGCGCGGTCGAACAGCCGCCGCAGGGCCTCGTACGCCTCGGCGTACCTGCCGGTGGCGGCCCACGCCAGGCCCCTGGCGAGCTGCACGCAGGCCAGCAGGTCGTTGAGGCGCTGCTGGTTGGCGGCGGACTCCGCCGTGGCGGCCATTCGCAGCGCCTGGTCGCCGTCACCGCGTAGGGCCGCCGCGATGGCGTCCTGGACGAGCGAGCCCGTCGTCCAGAGCGGCTGCCCGGTCTCCCCGGCGACCCTGCGGCCGTCCTCCGTCACGGCGGCCGCCCGCTCCCAGTCGCCCAGCAGGAGGTGGTCGTTGATCTGGCGTTGAGGAAGGGCCCGAGGTGGCCGGTGCGCATCGCTCCGATGATCAGGACGGGGCTCTCGTCCACCCGGTGGCCGGCGAACGTGAGGGCCTTATGCGTCTGCGGGTCGAGCCACTGCACGTCGTCGGCGAGGATGGCGATCGGCTGGTCCGCGGCCGCCAGCAGGTTGACGGCCGCCAGGGCGATGAGGAACGGCTCGGGGCGAGGGCCCTCGGCCAGCCCGAAAGCCGACAGCAGTGCGTCGCGCTGGCCGGCGGGCAGCCGGGTGACGGAGCGCAGCAACGGCCGCAGCAACTGGTGCAGCCCGGCGAACGGCAGCGTCGTCTCACACTCCACGCCGACCACGCTGAGCACGCGGTAGCCGTGGGCGCGCGCCCTGGACTCCGCCGTGCTCAGCAGGGCCGACTTGCCGATGCCGGGGTCGCCGAGCAGCAGCAGGACCGCTCCGCGCGGCGGCGTACGATCGATGATCTCGGTCAGCACCTCGATCTCTCGCTGCCTGCCGACGAGCACCCCTGTGGGCATTGGTTCCTCTTCCGAGTGCATCTGATGCACACGACGTTAAAGAAACCACGCGGGACCGGCTTGAGTCAGTTGACTCAATCACCCGACCCGAAAAGCCGCGGATCGGTCGGCACGGGGTCGAACGTCCGGCCGCTCAGGGCGGTGACCTGGCCGGCGGCCCATTCGGCCCACTCGCGCTGCATGGCGGTGAAGCGCAGGCCCCATTCGAGCGCGAGGCTGCCATAGACCGACAGGGCGTCCCCACCCTGGCTGACGGTCTCCCGCAACTCGAGCAGTTGCTCGTGGTCCTGCGTGGCCTCGGCGGCCTGCCGTTCCAGGTAGTCGTGGGCGTCGGCCGGGTCGAGCCGGTCGAGGAAGAACACGCGTAGCAGCATGTCGATGCGCCTGACCGGCTTCGGCTCGACCTCGGTCAGCCAGTGGCGCAGCTCTGCCAGCCCCTCGTCGGTGATCGCGTACTCCTTGCGGCCACGCGGCCCCTCCGCGGCGGCCTTCACCAGACCGGCGTTCGCCAGGCGGCTGAGCTCCGCGTAGACCTGGCTCTGGGTGGCCGGCCAGACGTTCGCGAGGGAGATCTCGAAGAGTTTCAGCAGGTCATAGCCGCTGGCGGGGCCGGCGGCGAGCAGGCCGAGCATGGCGTGGCGGAGGCTCATGCCAGGAATCCTACATTCCTGTATTGACATGTCGCCAGGAGTGGTTCTACGTTCGACATGTCAGTGTTGGAATGTCTAACCGGAGCCCCCGCGTGATCCGCTACCTCCGCACCTTCCTCCCCTGGATCGCCTTCGCCGTCCTCAGCACGAACGGCGAGTAGCCCTCTTCACCGTCCAGTACCCCAAGATCGTCCGCGCCCGCTACGCCGCCTGACAGGAGATGTCCGATGTCCGCCTACTACCTGACCGGCCGGTTCGCACCGGTCCCGGATGAGATCGACGCCCTCGACCTGCCCATCACCGGATCGCTGCCGTCCGAGCTGAGCGGCCGCTACTTCCGCAACGGCCCCAACCCGCTGCCCGGCCAGGACCCGGGCCACTGGTTCACCGGGCACGGCATGATCCATGGAATCCGGCTCAGGGACGGCCGCGCCGAGTGGTACCGCAATCGGTGGGTCCGCACGCGGAGCCTGGAGGGCGCCGAGTTCGTCGGGCCGAACGGCGTCGACCTGACCGCGGTGCGCGCCAACACCCACGTCATCCACCACGCCGGCCGCATCCTCGCGCTGGTCGAGAACGGCCTGCCGTACGAGATGACGGGCGAACTGGAGACGGTCGGGCCGTGCGACTTCGGGGGCAGGCTGACCACGGCGATGACGGCCCACCCCAAGGAGGACCCGATCACCGGTGAGCTGCACTTCTTCGGGTACGGCTTCGCCGCGCCGTACCTCACCTATCACCGCCTGTCGGCGAGCGGGGAGCTGGTGGAGAGCCGGGAGATCCCGGTCCCGGGGCCGACCATGATGCACGACTTCGCGATCACCCGGAACGCCGTGGTGTGGCTGGACCTGCCGGTGGTGTTCGACCTGAGGCTGGCCGGGCGCGGCCTGCCGTACCGTTGGGACGACTCCTACGGCGCGCGCCTCGGGGTCATGCCGCGCAACGGCGGGGATGTGCGGTGGTTCGACATCGACCCCTGCTACGTGTTCCACGTCGGCAACGCCCGGGAAGACGAGCACGGGCGCGTCATCCTCGACGGGATCCGCTACTCCCCGGGGTCGTTCACGGCGCTGTGGCCGCGGATCGGCGGGAGCGTCAACCCGGCAGCCGAGACCGGAGGGTCCGGCCTTTACCGCTGGGTGCTCGACCCCGCCACCGGCGCCGTCGGGGAGGAGTGGCTGGACGACCGCGACGTCGAGTTCCCCACGATCAACGACAGGCACACAGGCCTGGGCAACCGCTATGTCTACACCGCGGCCGGCGACGCGATCGTGAAGTACGACACCGTGACGGGCGGGAGCCAGTCCTTCGGCACGGGCGAGGCCTCGCCGGGGGAGGCGGTGTTCGTTCCCGCCGGTCCGGACTCGGGCTCCGGCCCTGATACCGGCTCCGGCTCCGGCTCCGGCTCCGAGGACGAAGGCTGGCTGCTGTCGATCGTCGGCACGGACCACGGCGCCGAGCTGCTCGTCCTCGACGCGTCGGACCTCAAGGAGGTCGCGTCCGTACGGCTCCCGCGCCGCGTCCCCGCGGGCTTCCACGGGTCCTGGATCCCCGGCGACTGACGAACACGCCCGTCCAGTCGGACGATGTCACGGAAGACCTGCGCCCCTGTGCCCAACCTGAGTGCCCTTGGCGGCATCTAACCTCGCGAGCCGGTCCGACACGACGGGGTGATCACATGGCACAGGCGTCCGCTCTGCTTCCCGGAGACCCTCCGCGCCTTGGGGATTTCTGGCTGGCCGGACGCCTCGGCGCCGGAGGACAGGGGGTCGTGTACGAGGCCTACGACGGCGAGGGCAGACGGGTCGCCGTCAAGGTGCTCCACGGCGACGCGGCCGGCGACCCCGATCTGCGGGTCAGCCTGGGCAAGGAGGCCGTGGCGGCGCAGCGGGTGGCCTCCTTCTGCACCGCCCGCGTGCTCACCGCGGTCCTGGACGGTCCCAAGCCGTACATCGTCAGCGAGTACGTCGAGGGGCCCAGCCTGCGCCGGGCGGTCATGGACGGCCGCCGGTTCGTGGGCGACGACCTGCACCGCCTGGCCACCGCCGTGGCGACCGCGCTGGCCGCCATTCATGACGCCGGAGTGATCCACCGCGACCTCAAACCGGACAACGTGCTGCTCGGCCCGGACGGCCCACGGGTGATCGACTTCGGCTTGGCCCGGACGGAGGAGATGTCACTCACCGCCAGCGGCCTGGTGAGGGGGACGCCGACCTACATGGCCCCCGAAGTCTTCACCGGGCAGCGGGCGGGCGCCCCCGCCGACGTCTTCTCCTGGGGCGCGATCGTCGTCTACGCCGCCAGCGGGGAGGACCCGTTCAAGGGCGACAGCCTGGGCGCGGTCATGCACAGCGTCCTGTCGGCCGATCCCGATCTGGGCGCCCTGCCGGGGTCGCTGCGCGCCCTGGTCGCGGCCGCCCTCAGCAAGGACCCGTCCGGGCGGCCGACCGCCAAGGAGCTTCTCCTCGGACTGGTCAGCGGATTCCACGGCAGCCAGGCCGACCTTCTCACCCTGGGCAGCGCGGAGGCCGGCCTGCTGAGCCGGAACGCCGCGCCGGACCCGGCGCTCGGGACCCTGGCCGAGGACGCCTACGGAATCCTCAGTCCTCCCGAGCGCAACCTGTTGCCCGACGTCTTCCTCAGAATGGTGACCGCCGGGGAAGGCGGCGAGGTCACCGTGCGGCCCGTGCCCGGGGAGGAGCTCTTCGAGGGACGGCCTCCGGAGGAGGAGGCCGCTCTTCACCGGATCCTCGAAGTCTTCGGCTACCTGGTGGTGAGCCGCGGTGACGAGATCGTGCTGGCACGGCCCGCCCTGCTGCGCGCGTGGCCCCGGCTGCGCGCGTGGGTGGACGACGAGCGCGAGGGCCTCGCCGTACACGGCCAGATCCGTACGGCCGCTCGGCAATGGCAGACCCACGGACGGCGGGACGGCGACGTCTTCCAGGGCAGCCGTCTGGAGACGGCGCTGCGCTGGGCCGCGACCGGCCGCCGTCACCTCACGCTGAACAGGCTGGAGCGCGACTTCCTCGACGCGTGCAACTCGGCCACGCGACACCGTGCCAGGCGGCGCCGCCTGGTGAGCGGCGTCCTCGCCGGACTGCTCGCCGTCGCCGTCGTGGCCGGGGCGACAGCCGTACAGCAGAGCAGAGCCGCCTCCGCGCAGCGTGACCTGGCTGTCGCGGGGCATATCGCTGCGGGAGCGGACACGCTGCGCACGTCCGACCCGGTGCGGGCCATGTTGCTCAGCGTCGCCGCCTGGCGGCTGGCCCCCTCGATGGCCACCCGATCGGCTCTGGAGAACTCCTGGGCGCAGCGCGAACGCAGCGTGTTCACCGACCCCCAGACGAGCGGGCAGACGGTGCGGCTGCTGGCCCAGGACGGGCGCAGGCTCGTCAGCGTGACGCCCACGAGCGTGCGGATCTACGACCTGCGGACCCGGAAGCGGATCGGCGGCTGGGACGATCGCTCGATCGGTGGGGGCGAATTCCTGGACGCCGCCCTCAGCCCCAGCGGACGGTTCCTCGCCGTGGTGGCGGGAGGTGCCATCCAGGTGTGGGACACGACCACCGGCCGGCCGGCGAGTGCGCGGTTCAACCTGGTCGATCCGAACTTCTTCACCGGAGTCGATTTCGCGTTCGGCGACCGGTATGTCATCGTCGGCCAGGGCGACGGCGCCACGTTCTGGGACACCCGTACCGGTGCGCGGTTCACCCCCTCGGAAGGCGCCATCGACGCCGCCTTCAGCCCTGCCGGCGACATGGTCGCCACCGTCGACACCCAGACGCGGTTCCACCTGCTGCGGCTTCCCGGCGGCGCGCCGGTCACGCATTGGGAGGGATACAGCGCGTGCCCCAAGTCCGGGCAGGCGGTGGCGATCAGCCCTGACGGGCGCACCTTGGCCTGCGCTGGGCGCACCACCATCGAGTTCGTCGACCTGCGCACCGGCCGGTCGCTCCTTGAGGCCCCGCCTTGGGGATGGGACTGGAACGGCGGCCGGATCTTGTTCAGCCCGGACGGTCGCTTCCTCGTCGCCGGCGGCCCGAAGAGCTTCCAGCTCATCCGGGTCTCGAACGGCGAGAGCCTGCTGACCTACCGCACCTCCGCCGACGCGGTGGGCTTCGACGGCACGACCCTGCGCTACCTCGTCGACGACACCGTGGTCGGCCTCGACGTCTCCGACCTGACCCAGCCCGTACGGCTGCCGCAGACGACACCGGAAACGGCGATGTTCAGCCCGGACGGCAGGCTCGTCGCGACCCATGAGGCGGACTCCCATGTTCTGGCCCTGTGGGATGTCTCCAGGCGCCGACCGGCCGGCCCCCCGCTGCGGCTGACGGCGGGAGACAACGGCCACTACCCGGCGTTCAGCCGTGACGGCCGGCTCATCGCCGCCATCGACGGTGCGAACGCCGAGACTGTGCGCCTCTGGGAGACGGCGAGGCACACGCAGGTGGCCAAGATCGATCTTCCCGACAACTCGGATGCGGGCTCCGTGGCCATGAACGCCGACGGCAGCCTTCTCGGAATTGGGGCGAGCATGATCGCGGATGACAGCGGCTCACGGGAACGCCTGCTGGTGTGGGACGTGCGTCGCCGTCACTGGCTCCGGGCGATCGACCTCCGAATGCCTGCCGACGTGGTCTTCCGTCCGGGCAGCGCGATGGTGGCACAGGCGGACGGCTCCGCCAACCGGCTCATCGACCTCTCCACTGGGCAGGCGACCGGTCCCGTGTTCGGCTCCGGAGGGCTGGGGGCCGACGTCCGCGCGCTCGCCTTCAGCCCCGACGGGGCGACCATGGCGGTGGGCGACTATTCCGGGCGGATCGCGTTCTGGGACCTGCGCACCGGCCGAAGGCGGGGGCCGATCTTCCGGGCGCACCTGGTCGACGGCGTCGGAGAGATCGTCTTCTCGCCCAGGGGCGACGTGGCGGCATCCATCGGCAGGGACCACGCCATACAGCTCTGGGACGCCGCGACCCCGCGCAAGCTCGGTCAGCCGATCACCGGAGGAGGGGCGGACATCCTGTCGGCCGCGTTCGGCTCGGGCGGCTCCGTCCTCCGCACCCTGGACGTCGGAGGCGTCCTTCGGGAGATCTCCATCGATCCCGAGCGGGCCGCCGCCACGGTCTGCGCCCGGGCGGGGCGGACGTTGACCGAGGCCGAGTGGGCCCGGGACCTACCCGGCGTGCCGTACCGGGACGTCTGCCACGAGTCCGCCCCGTAGGACGCGAGATCACGCCGGGCTGGTGGAGAGCCGCTGGGCCAGGATCCGGGCGCGAGCGAGCTGGACCTTGCGGGCCTCACCGGAGGCGTAGCCGATGAGGAACCAGGGGGCCGTCATGTCGAGGCGGTCGTCGACCCGGGTGCCCGTGCCGTCCGGCGTGAGGCTGAAGCGGTAGGCCATCCGGATGCCGCCGGGGCTCCTGACCTCGCCGTAGACGGACAGACCATCGGTGTGCAGGGCGACTTCGATGGCGTTGTCGTGCGTGATGCCGCTCTTCCACCACCACCCCGCGAGGAAGCGGAAGCGCTCGATGGCGGTGTACCGGATCACTCCCGGCTCGGAGCGGTCCACGTCCCTGACGGCGACGACGATGGGTGACAGGCCGACGTAGCTTTCCGGGGTGGTGAGGTGCTCGAACACCTTCTCGGAAGGGGCGTCGACGTGGAACGTGTGGGTCAGCAGCCTCTTCGCCACCTGGGCCTCCCGGCATGGAGCATGATCTATCCCCGGAATTCTGGCACCCGGCCGGTCACCTGGGGACAGACGATCATGACCAGCGGAACATCCGGGCGGCGGCGGCACCGGCCACGAGGGCCCAGCCCGCCAGCACGGCGAGGTGGAGCGGCTGCGCGGCGTGGCCCGCCATGGTGTCCCTGAGCGCCTGGCCGAAGGCCCCCGTCGGGGTGAAGTCGCTGATCCGGCGCAGGACCGAGGGCATGAGGTCGCGGGGAAGCCACATGCCGGCGAAGAACAGCAGCGGGAACATCACCGCCGCGCCCACGCCCTGGATGACCCGCGAGTTGGGTGCCACGGCCGCCAGATACAGCCCGATGGAGAACAGTGCCACCGAGCCGAGCAGGAAGACCTCCGCGAACGCCGGCAGCGCTCGCGGAACCGGCACGTCCAGGACCAGGTGGCCCAGTGTCAGGGTGAGGGTCGTCGCGACGACCGCGACCACCGCGTTGATCGCCAGTTGGACGGCCAGCAGGGTCCACGGCCGGACGGGAGTCGTGGACATCCGCCGCAGGACGCCCCGCTCCCGGTAGACGACCAGCACCGCAGGAAGCGAGGTCAGGGCCAGCGTCGCGACCGAGAGCAGGACCATCATGCCGGGCAGTTGCGTGTCCACGACACGCTGGCCGCCGAGGGACGGATCGGGATCCCGGAATCCGGGGATCGACGCGCCGAGGACCAGCAGGAGTGCGACGGGGAAGAACACCGCGAAGAACACCGCGACGGGCTCGCGCAGGAAGAGCTTCGTCTCGACGAAGGCCAGCTTTCCCAGCCGGGCCGCCGGGGTGCGCGTGATGGTTGCCATGAAAGTCTCCTGGGTCTGAGAGGCGGGTCTGGGAGGTAGGGCTAGGAGGCCGGGTGGCCGGTGAGGGCGAGGAACGCGTCGTCGAGGGTGGTCCGCTCCATGCGGAGGCCGGACATCTGGGAGGCGGGCAGCGCGGCCACGACCGCGCCCAGCAGGCCGGCCGTGCCGGTGACCACGACCTCGTCGCCGTCTCGGGTGACGGCCGCCACCTCGGGCAGCGTCTTCAGGGCTGCCTTCAGCACGTCGATGGGGGCCGAGGTCCGGAAGGCGATCCGCTGTTCGCCCCCGACCCGGGCGACCAGGCCCGCGGGCGTGTCCACAGCGAGCACCCGGCCGGCGGAGATCACCGCGACCCGGTCGCAGAGCCGCTCGACCTCCTCCATGAAGTGGGTGACCAGCACCACCGTCACGCCCCGCTCCCGCACCCGCGAGATGAGGTCCCAGGTCTCCCGGCGCGCCTGGGGATCAAGGCCGGTCGTCAGCTCGTCCAGGATCGCTATCCGCGGATCCCCGACCAGGGCGAGCGCGATCGACAGCCGCTGCCGCTGCCCGCCGGACAGCTTGGCGAAAGCCGTACCGGGATCGAGGCCGACCTCGTCGAGCAGCGCGTGCCAGTCGGCGGGGCGGGAGTAGAACGAGGCGTAGAGGTCCAGCGCCTCCCCGACCTTGATCTTGTCGGGCAGCGAGCAGTCCTGGAGCTGCACGCCGACCTGCTGTTTCAGGTCGGTCTTCACCTCTATCGTCCCGGAGGTGGGGACGCGGAGACCGGCGACGCACTCGATCGTGGTCGTCTTGCCGGCGCCGTTGCGGCCGACGATCCCGAAGATCTCCCCCTCCTCGACGGAGAACGAGACGTCCTCGACCGCCACCCGCGTGCCGTACGTCTTGCGGAGGTTCCGTACCGTGATGATTGCCATGCCGACGACGCTAGGTATCGGCGTGACCGCCGGGAATGCGGCTGAAGACCCAGTGGGGGGTGCACCTATCCCCACCCCAGCCGGGTGGCTGCGGCCACTGTGCGACCGGGCCGTGCCGTTCCACACTGGGCGCATGAACCGACGAACGGCTGTGGCGGTGGCACGCGGCCTCGCCCTGTTCTCCTTGGCGTTGCTCGGGCAGCTCGTGGCTCTCGTGGTGCTGGCAGGCGTTCTGCTCAGCTTCATCTTCGGGTTGGTGTTCCTCTTCCCGCCGGCGGTACGGCTGGCGCGGGCGATGGCGAGGCTGAACCGGCGTGTGATCCGCGAGTGGGGCGGGATCGACGTGGAAGAGCCCTACCTCCCGCCGCCCCCACCGCCGAGGCCGCAGCGCGACGGCTGGTACCGGGAGGGTCGCTCGCTCTACAAGACGCCCATGATCCCCGCCTTCAACCTGCGGCTCAACTGGCTGCTCAAGGACCCGGCCACCTGGCGCGACCTCGCGTTCCTCCTGCCGGGCGCGTGGGTGGGCGGCCTGCTCGCCGGGGCGCCGCTGCTCCTGGTCGTGCTCGGGGTGGCGCAGCTCGCGGGGGGCTCCGTCCTCGGCCTGACCTGGCTCGTTCTGGCCGTGGTGAGCGCACCCTGGTACGCCCCGTGGGCAGTGCGCGCCTATGGGCTGGTCGCCCGCGCGCTGCTCGGCCCCACCGAGAAGGCCCGGCTGGCGCGCCGGGTGAGCACCCTGGCGAGGGCCCGAACCGAGGTCGCCGACTCGCAGGCCGCCGAGCTGCGCAGGATCGAGCGAGACCTGCACGACGGCGCCCAGGCGCGGCTGGTCGCGGTCGGCATGACGATCGGCGCGGCGGAGCAGCTCATGGAATCGGACCCGGCCGCCGCGAAGGCGCTGCTCGCCAAGGCGAGGGACGCCTCGTCGGACGCCCTCCAGGAGATCCGGCGGCTCGTGCGCGGCATCCATCCGCCGGTGCTGGCCGAGCGCGGGCTCGGCGACGCCGTACGGGCCATGGCCCTGGACAGCCCGCTGCGGACGCATGTCACCATCGACCTCACCGCGAGGCCCGACGCTCCCCTGGAGTCGGCCGCCTACTTCGCCGTGAGCGAACTGCTCACCAATGCCGCACGGCACGGTGACGCGACGGAGGCCTGGATCGACCTGAGCCACCACGGCACGGCCCTGCGGATCACGGTGACCGACGACGGCCAGGGCGGCGCCGACCCGTCGAGGGGCACCGGCCTCACGGGCATCGAGCGCAGGATCGCCGCTTTCGATGGAGTCCTCGCGCTGAGCAGCCCGGCCGGGGGCCCCACCACCGTCGTGATCGAGCTGCCGCGCGCCTTCGAGGTGCGGCGGCCGCCGATTCCCAGGTGGCGGACGGTCACGATGGCCCTGTGCTGGACCCTGTGCTGGATTCCCATGATCCCGCAGGGATTCGTCACGATGGGCTTCAAGCTGGCCGGATCGTCGGAGAAGGCGTGGTTCCTCGCGCTCTACCTGCCTGAGCCCTTCCAATGGCCGGTGATCGTCGGCATGATCGCCCTCGGGGCCACGATGCTCACCGTCGCCTCGGTCCTGACCGCGCAGCACAAGGAGCGGCACAGCGAAGCGGGGGCCCACGAGTGCGAGTAGTGCTGGCCGAGGATCTGCACCTCCTCCGGGAGGGGCTGGTCCACCTGCTGCGCGCGCACGGCTGCGAGGTCGTCGCGGCGGTCGAGTCCGGCCCCGAGCTGCTCGACGCCCTGGTCAGGGAGCGCCCCGACGTCGCGATCGTCGACGTACGGCTCCCGCCCACGTTCACCGACGAGGGCCTCCAGGCGTCCCTGGCCGCCCGGCGGCGGATCCCCGGGCTGCCGATCCTCGTGCTCTCGCAGCACGTCGAGCAGCTCTACGCCCGGGAGTTGCTGGCCGACGGCACGGGCGGGATCGGCTACCTGCTGAAGGACCGGGTCTTCAATGGCGAGCAGTTCATCGACGCCGTCCGCCGCGTGGCCGCCGGGGGGACGGCGATGGACCCGGAGGTCATCGCCAAGCTCCTGGTCAGCAACGCCCGCAACGAGCCCGTGGGCCGCCTCACCCCGCGCGAGCGCGAGGTGCTCAAACTCATGGCGGAGGGCAGGTCCAACGCCGCGATCGGCCAGCGGCTCTATCTGAGCGACAGCGCGGTCGGCAAGCACACGGCGAGCATCTTCGCCAAGCTCGGTCTCGCCCCCTCGGATGACGACAACCGCCGCGTGCTGGCCGTGCTCGCCTTTCTCAACGGCAGGTAGCGCCCTTCGGTGACACACTGAGACGGATCGGGACGGCCGATTCTGTCGGTCCCAGGAGCTACCTTTCGAGTACAGGCACGGCTCGCGCAGGGCGGCAAGGGTCAGGGGGTCAGGGTGAAGTTCCAGGTGAACCGCGATGTTCTCGCCGACGCGGTGGCGTGGACGGCCCGCGTGCTACCGGGGCGCCCGGCCGTCCCCGTGCTCGCGGGCCTGCTGCTGGAGGCGACCGACGATCTGCGCGTCTCCGCGTTCGACTACGACGTGTCGGCGCGGGCCGAGGTCGAGGCCGACGTGGCCGAGCCCGGCCGCGTGCTGATCCCGGGCAGGGTGCTCGCGGAGATCACCCGCAGCCTGCCCGGCCGGCCGGTCGAGATCGTCAGGAGCGGTTCGGAGGCCGTCCTGACGTGCGGCAGCGCCGAGTTCGGGCTGCTCACGATACCGGATGAGGACTTTCCGACCATGCCAGCCATGCCGCCCAGGATCGGCGCGGTGGGCGGGGGTGTCTTCGCCACCGCCGTCGGCCAGGTCGCGACCGCCGCGAGCCGGGACGACACGCTCCCGATGCTGACCGGCGTCCGCATCGACATCGACGGCGTCCAGGTCTCGATGGCCGCCACCGACCGCTACCGGATCGCGGCCAGGGACTTCCTCTGGCACCCGGAGCGGCAGGACGAGCGGCACGCCGCGATGGTGCCCGCCCGGGTGCTGGTCGAGGTGGCGCGCTCGCTGCGCGGCGGCGAGGTCGCGATCGGTCTCGGCGACAACGTGGCCGGTTTCGAGAGCCAGGGGCGGATCACCACCGTGCGGCTCCTGGACGACCAGTTCATCGACTACCGGTCACGGCTTTCGGAGAGCTGGGCCATCCACGCCGACCTGGAGGTCGCCCCCTTCGTCGAGGCCATCAAGCGCGTCACGCTGGTCGCCGAGCGGAACACGGCCGTCCGGCTCACGTTCTCGCAGGGCCAGGTGCTGATCCAGGCCGGAGGCGGTGAGATCGGCCGCGGGGCCGAGGTCATCGAGGCGGAGCTCGACGGCGACGACATCCAGATCGCCTTCCAGCCCCACTTCCTGCTCGACGGCCTGGCCGGCGTGGAGACCGAGCGGGTCCGTCTCAACATGGACTCGCCCACCCGTCCCGCGTTGATCGCCAATGAGGGAGACGACCCCGACTTCCGCTATCTCGTCATGTCCCTCCGCCTCGCCTGACGCCGGTCAGGCGGTGAGGTCCTGCGAGTCGGTCAGGGCGATGAGGATGTGCTCCATGCACGCGTGGCCCGCCCGCTCGGCCGCGGCCGCGTCTCCTGCCGCGATGGCCCGCACGATGGCGTCGTGGGGGATGTAGTTCTGTTCCAGCGAGCCGCCCGCGGCCGCGATGCTCGCGCGCAGGGCCGTGGAGAAATCGCGGTAGAGGTCGATGAGCACGTTGTTGTGGGTGGCCTCGACGACGGCGACGTGGAACGCCAGGTCCGACTCGACGAACCCGTCGGGGTCGCCATTCGCCCAGGCCTTCTCCCGCGCGGCCAGCGCCGCCTCGATCGTGGTGATGTCGCCGCTGGTCCGCCGGGTCGCGGCGAGCCTGGCCGCCTCGACCTCCAGCGCGCGGCGCACCTCGAGGATCTCCAGTTGCTCGGCCGCCCGCAGCCGCCGGGCCATGGCGCCGGAGAGCTCGCTCGTGGCCCGGACATACGTCCCGTCGCCCTGGCGGCACTCCAGCAGGCCGGCGTGGGTCAGTGCGCGCACGGCCTCGCGGACCGTGTTGCGCCCGACTCCGAGGTGCTCGGCGAGCACGGTCTCAGTGGGAATCTTGGCATGCATCTGCCAGGAACCAGAGGTGATCTGCTCCTTGAGCTGATCGATCACCTGGTCCACGAGAGACGCCCGCTGGGCCGTTCGCAGACTCACAGTCCGCCTCCTCCGGGGAAACCAGTCATCCTATGACTGAATGACTGGTCGACCCTAATTATTCCAGAGCCGCCAGAACAAGTCCGGAGCTCCAGGAGGCTAACGGGTGAGCACCGCCGAGGCGGTTGAGCCCGGTATGTTCACGTGGATCCCGACGGCTTCTAGGGCCCTACGATATGCCCCCGCCTGTTGATCAATGGAACCGGCCTGACCCCAGAGGTCACCGAGCATCCGCCAGGCCCGCGCGCTCTCGCGGTCGGGCGCCGCCGGGTTGCTCTCCAGCAGCTCCTGCGCGCGCCGCAGCGAGGGCGTGGCGTCTCCGGAGCGTGCCAAAGCGACCTCGGCGAGCACCAGGTGCGCGGTGGCGGCAGTCGTCCCGCGGACGCTCACCAGCAGATCCAGTGCCTGATCGGCCAGATTCACCGCGGATTCCGTATCACCGGAGCGGAGCCGTACATGAGACAGCACGACGAGACTCCTCGCGTGCTCCAGCGCCTCGGCGGGGAAGGCCGCGAAAACGCTGGTCGCGGACGTGGCGAGCTCGTTGGCTCGGTCCAAATCGGCGTCCTCGGGGTTCGCCGTGGTGATCCGGGCCCAGCGCATGGCGATCCGCGCGTAGCGCACGGCCATCCGGGCGGACCGGCCGGCGGCCAGGGCGTCGTCCGCGAGCTGCACGGCGAGCGCGGAGTCCTCCCCTTCGGCGGCGGTCACGCTGGCCTGCCACAGGGCGAGCACCTCGGAGCTGCGGTCGCAGGCCTCCAGCACACCGGCCTCCGACAGCACCCGCTCGACGTACGGCAGGCCCGTCTCGGTCTCCACCAGCGCCAGCGCCAGCTCCACGGCGAGCTCGCCCTGGACGAACCCGAGCCGGTCGACCTGGAGGAGCGCGTGGGCGCCGAGGTCGCGGGCCCTCAGCATGTCGCCCGCCCGCTGGTAGCAGCGGCACAGCGCCACGGTGAGCGGGAGGTCGGCGAGACGCTCGGGGTGCGCGGCGGCCTCACGGCGCAGCCGCTCGTACGCCTCGACCGCGCGGCCGATCTGCCCCTGGGCCTCCAGCGCGCGCGCCCGGCCGAGCCGCGCGTGCGCGGCCAGCATGGCGTTGTCCTCGCCCGCCGCCTTCACGATGTCCCCGAAGCGGTCGCCCGCCACGGCGGGATCGCCGTGATACAGCTCGAGTTCGGCGTGACGCAGGCCGAGCTCGGTGTCGATTCGCTGCCGAGGTTCTATCCCGTGAAGCAGGAACTCGGTGGTGCAACCGAGCCGTTCGGCGAGGAGTCGCGCGACGACCGGCGTGGGCGTCCGCTTACCCGACTCGATGAGCGAGACGTAACTGTCTGACAGGTCGGGTCCGGCCAGTTGGGCCTGGGACATACGCCTGCTCAACCGCAATCCGCGGACGCGGTCACCGATGGTTCCCTGACTCGGCATCTGATCTCTCAGGGCGGGGGATGGTCAATGGTCTCGCCATAATGGCACGAAGCGACCGAATCGTGTAACCCTCCGTCAAGAATCACGACGGTGAAGGTTCGATCACGAGACAGCACTTCAGGGTGGACGACCAGCTAGTCGTCGTCGTCCTTGCTAGGGAAGATCATCTGGCAGACCTCGAGGTACAAGGTCTCGGGGTAGGGGATGTAAGGAACCGACCGCAATGCCTGATCCTGGCCGGCCGACTCCAGGACGAACTCGCCGTAGCCGACCAGGCGGCCGAGGAGCGAGCGCTGGAAGCTCATGTCGGTGACCTTGCCCAGGGGCATCATCGCGACCTTGCGCGTGACGAGGCCGGTGGTGAGAAGCATGCGCTGGGAGGTGACGACGAAGTAGTCGACCGACCACTCCGCTACCTTCCAGACGAAGCGGATGAGAAGCAGCAGCCAGGCCCACCAGATGATGACGAGGGCCTGGCTTCCGCCGCTGCCGCTCAGCCACTTGCTCAGCACGCCGGCGAGGATCAGCCCGCCGAAGATCTCTGCGACGGGCCGGAGAAGCACGGCGGGATGACGCCGGACCATGATGACTTGGTGCTCGTGGGGGAGGAGGTAACGGTTGACCGACGACGGGGCGGAGTCCCCGTGGGTCACAAGTCTCATGTCAGCTTGGCCTCATGTCAGTGTGGCGAAGAATTGGGCCATCGAGTTGGCTGCGCTCATCATTCCGTCGAACGCGCCGTGCACGGTCTGCGCGGCGTCCTCTGGCCGCCGCACCAGATAGAAGGCCGCCATCCCTATGGCCCCCCACTTGACGATCTTCTTGACCTGCATGCCGTCACCACTCCCATGACTTATAGATTACCCAGGCGCCTAGTTCGGTAAAGCGGCAAAATCCGAACATCGCGCCATGCCGACAAGGAGCGCCGTCATCCCCGCTCCGCCGCGGCGGCCGCCAGAACCCGAAGGTGCTTGCGGGCGATGCGTTCCACCAGCGCGGGAGGTGCATGGCCGGTCACTTCCACCGCGCCGTGATGCGCGGCCTGGACACAGCGGGTGACGGTGGCGGCGGGGTGGACCCCGGCGAACTCGTCCCTGAGCATGGCCTCGACCTGCTCGTAGTGCTCACCCTTATGGTGCTCACTGTCCGGAAGCTGACTCATGGCTCTCCCTGGTGGCGCGCCCGCTCGCGCGAACGCGAAGAGACGTCGTCGTCACTCTCCGTACCCGTAAGAGTGCGTAATGTAACTATGGCGCGGGAGAGGCGCCGGGAGAGTCAGACCACGCCGTAGAGACGGTCTCCGGCGTCACCGAGGCCCGGCACGATGTAGCCCTGCTCGTTGAGCCGCTCGTCGAGGGCGGCGGTCACCACGCGGATGGGCTTGCCGGTGCCCTGGAAGACCTCGTCCATGTGGGCGATGCCCTCGGGCGCGGCCAGCAGGCAGATCGCGGTGACGTCCTCGGCGCCGCGGTCGAAGAGGAAGTGGATCGCCGCGGCGAGCGTGCCGCCCGTCGCCAGCATGGGGTCGAGCACGTAGCACTGCCGTCCGGACAGGTCCTCGGGCAGCCGGGTGGCGTAGGTCTGGGCCTTGAGCGTGGACTCGTCGCGGATCATGCCGAGGAAGCCGACCTCGGCCGTCGGAAGGAGACGGGTCATGCCGTCGAGCATGCCCAGCCCGGCGCGCAGGATCGGCACGACGATCGGCGCCGGGCGGGCCAGCCGTACACCGTGGGCCGGAGCGAGCGGCGTGTCGATCGTCACGTCGGTGACGCGGACGTCACGGGTGGCCTCGTAGGCGAGGAGCGTGACCAGCTCGTCGGCGAGGCGCCGGAACGTCGGCGAGTCGGTCCGCACATCGCGAAGCGCGGTCAGCTTGTGGGCGACGAGCGGGTGGTCGACGACGAGCGTTTCCATGGCTACAGAAGTTACCTTCCCCTGGAAGGCGCATCGACGTCGCCTGACTGTTTTGATCACAATTTGGGGTGAGCGCCGTACGGTGGGAGTCCGAGTCTGGGACCATTACATGACGTGAGGACCGTGCCGGTGGGGATGACGATGACAGACGTAGACGCGCTTGACTTCGCCATCGTGGTCTATCGCGAGGACGACCAGTGGGAGGCGGAGATGCTTCCCGTGGCGCTCACTTCGGACCTGCGCGGTCTGCTCCACGCCCTCCGCCAGACGCCGAGCATGGGCGCGACGATTGGCCTGGTCGCCGTGGGGGATGACTTCTTTGTGGCATTGCGGGTTTTCGGTGAACGAGTAAGCGTTTTTCTCTCCGACATCACCGCTTCCTGGGACTGGCCGCTGGCGCAGCAGGTCCTCGAATACCTCGACGTGCCCATTCCGGAAGAGGAGGAGCTCGACAGCGTGCTCCCCGCCGGGGACCTGTCGATCTTCGCCGACCTCGGCCTCGATGAGATGGAGCTCGGAGCCCTCTCCGGGGATCTCGATCTGCTTCCGGACGAGGTGCTCTCCAGCATCGCCGCGCGGCTGGGTTTCTCCCAGCCGTTCGAGCGCGCCGTCGACGCCGCCATCGGCTGACCACGGGAGACGGCCATGCCCTCGCGACCGAACCTCTTCTCCGCCGCCTTCGTGAAGACCGGCAACGGCTGGACCGGGACCGAGGTCGACCTCGGCGACGCCGAGATCGCCGACGACCTGGGCGACGCCGTGCAGGAGGCGCTCGGCCTCAACGGCGACGAGCTGGCCCTGCTCTGCGTCGAGGTGGAGGACGAGTGGTTCGCGCTCGTCCGATACGAGGGCGACTCGGACCCCCGGGTGTTCCTCTCCGACGCCCACGCCGGTCAGACGGATCCGCTCGGCGAGATCTTCGCCGAGCTGGCGGGCGTGGCGGTGGACAAGGACACTCCCGACCTCGGCGTCCGCCCCGCCGGAGACTTCGAGCTGCTGAGCGACTTCTCCCTGAGCGGTGACGAGTTGCTGGAGCTCAGCATGGAGGAGGGCGTGCTGCCCGCGGACACCCTGTCCGTCATCGCGGAGCGCCTCTCCTTCGCCGACGAGCTCGACCGGTTGCGGTGACCGGCCTCTGACCGCCTCACCCGATGAATCCGCCGGCTGAGTTCGACGCGGCGATGCGGCTCGCGCTGGCGGAGGCCGTACGGGCCGGAGAGCGTGGGGAGGTTCCGGTCGGTGCGGTCGTGCTGGGCCCGGGCGGCGACGTCCTCGCCGCGGCGGGGAACGACCGGGAGGCCGCCGGCGATCCCACCGCGCATGCCGAGGTCCTCGCCCTGCGCGCCGCCGCGCGGGCGACCGGCGAATGGCGGCTCACCGGCTGCACGCTCGTCGTCACGCTGGAACCCTGCACCATGTGCGCGGGCGCCGCGGTGCTCTCCCGGGTGCGGCGCGTGGTGTACGGCGCGGCCGACGAGAAGGCCGGGGCAGCGGGCTCGCTCTGGGACGTGATCAGGGACCGGCGGCTCAACCACCGTCCCGAGGTGGTCATGGGCGTCCTGGCCGACGAGTGCGCCGCGGTGCTCAGGGACTTCTTCGGAGACCGCCGCGGCTGAGCCGTACACCGACTGCTTCCGGAGGGTTCGCTGGGATCGCCATGCTTCGCCGTGGTTCGTCGCGGATTGTCACGGGTCGTCGCGGGTCGTCGCGGGTCGTACGGCGGGGCCGAAACGGATGCGCGGGCACAGGCGTTTGTCCGGTAGGCTTCTGCGCGGTGGAGTCGCCTAGTGGCCGAGGGCGCACGCCTCGAAAGCGTGTGTAGGGCAACCTACCGTGGGTTCAAATCCCACCTCCACCGCTCATCGACAAGAGCCGCCGACCTGACCAGGTCGGCGGCTCTTCTCGTTCAGGCCGGTGCATTGGCCGGTCTTCAGTGGCCGGTCTTCTTCAGTGGTCGAGCTCCAGGACGCGGGCGTGCAGCACCGAGCGCTGGTGCAGCGCGGCGCGCAGGGCGCGGTGCAGCCCGTCCTCCAGGTAGAGGTCGCCGTTCCACTGGACGACGTGCGGGAACAGGTCGCCGTAGAACGTGGAGTCCTTGGCGAGCAGGGAGTGCAGGTCGAGCACCGCCTTCGTGGTGATCAGGGTGTCCAGCCTGACCTGGCGTGGCGGAATCTGCGCCCACTCGCGATGCGACAGGCCGTGCTCGGGGTAGGGCCGTCCGTCGCCGACCAACTTAAAGATCACGCTATGTAGTTTAGGCAAGAATGCCGGTGATTGCCTTCCCGGGCGTCACCACCGGCCTCTAACACCTCAGATATCGCCTCAGATTCCTCCGGAGAAGGTGTCGCAGCGCGCCGGGTCGCCGGACTCGTAGCCGTTGGTGAACCACTTTGTCCGCTGGGCCGACGTGCCGTGCGTGAAGGCGTCGGGATTGACGCTGCCCTGCGCCTGCTCCTGGATCCGGTCGTCCCCCACGGCCGCCGCGGCGTCGAGCGCCTCGGCGATGTCGGCGGTGCTGAACTTCTCGGTGTAGAAGCCGGTCTTGTACGCGTTGTTGGCCCACACACCGGCGTAGCAGTCGGCCTGGAGCTCGAGCCGTACGGAGCCGCCCTCGGCGCCCTGGCCCTGCCCCGCCCTGTCCATGGTGCCGAGCAGGTCCTGCACGTGGTGCCCGTACTCGTGGGCGATCACGTACGCCTGGGCGAACGGTCCGCCCTTGGCGCCGAACCTGGACTGGAGGTCGTCGAAGAAGCTCAGGTCGAGGTAGACGTGCTTGTCGCGGGGGCAGTAGAACGGGCCCACCGAGGAGTCCGCCGCGCCGCATCCGGTCTGCACGCCGCCGGAGAACAGCGTCGTCTTCGCGGGCGTGTAGTTCTGGATCTGGCCGTCCCAGAACTTCTGGATGCTGTTGACCACCCCGACGACCCGGCACTTGTCGGACTGGTCGGCGTCCGCGCCGGTCCTGCACTGCTTGGCCAGATCGGAGTTCGGCTGGACCCTGGCGGGTGGCTCGCTGCCGCCGCCGGTGATGTCACCGGGGTTGATCCCGAAGATCAGGGCCACGATCAACGCGATGATGCCCGCGGCTCCGCCGCCGATCGCGAGGCCCCCGCCCCGGAACCCTCCACGGCTTCCGCCGACGTCCTCCACCTGCGAGGCGTCGAGTTCCGCTCGATCATCGAAATCCATACGACGCTCCCATGCGTGGGGCGCTTGATTGCGCGGTCGATCTTATCGCCCAAGCGTTCTGCCCCGGAAATGGAAGATCATTCGCCTTCTGGCCTGCCGTTCGGCATGGAAAGGCGAAAGATGATCGTCATCCTGGGGATTTTGTGAGGTATGCGGCGCTACGATGCCCCGATGCCTCTTGCCGCCAATCAGGCGATTGGGGAGCCGGATGGCGGTTCACCCAATTCGCTCCGCGACCGGCTGGTGCCGCCGATGCCTGGAAGTCCTCTGTGGGGCTGGCTCGGGCCATTGATCGTGGCCCTTTTCGGAGGGTTCCTTCGCTTCTCCCGCCTCGGCACCCCCAAGGCGGTCGTCTTCGACGAGACCTACTACGTCAAGGACGCCTTCTCCACGATCAAGTACGGCGTCGAGCGGCATTTCGTCGACAAGGCTGACGACCTGCTGCTGAGTGGAAACACCCACGTCTTCAGGACGTGTGACCAGGCCGACCAGTGCGCGAACTTCGTCGCGCATCCTCCGCTCGGCAAGTGGATGATCGGCGTCGGTGAATGGCTTTTCGGCCTGACACCCTTCGGCTGGCGGTTCGTGGCCGCCCTCGCCGGAACGATCTCGATCCTCATCCTGGCCCGGACCGCCCGGCGCATGACGCGATCGACCGTGCTGGGCTGCCTCGCCGGTTTCCTGCTCGCCCTGGACGGCCTGCACTTCGTGCTCTCGCGGACGGCGCTGCTCGACATCTTCCTGATGTTCTGGGTGCTCGCGGCCTTCGCCTGCCTGGTGACGGACCGGGACCACGGCCGCGCGCGGCTCGCCGACTGGTACCAGACGTCGTCGCTGGTCGATCCGGGGCCGCGCCTGGGCTGGCGGCCGTGGCGGCTCGCCGCCGGGCTCTGCCTGGGCGCCGCGCTGGCCACCAAATGGACCGGCGTCTTCTTCATCGCCGCCTTTGCGATCGTGGCGCTCGTCTGGGACGCCGGCGCCCGCCGGGCCATCGGCCTGCGCCGGCCGTACACGGCCGCGCGGCGACTCGACTGGCCCCTCGGGCTCGCCTGGCTCGGCGTCGTGCCGATCGTCGTCTACACCGCGTCGTTCCTCGGCTGGTTCGTCTCGGCCGACGGCTGGGGCCGCAACTGGGAGGAGGCCACGTCGAACGGCTGGGCCTTCTTCGTCTTCGACTCGCTCCGCTCGTGGGTGAGCTACCAGGTCCAGGTGCTCGGGTTCCACGAGGGCCTGCACACCCCGCACGGCTACCAGTCGCAGCCGTGGGGGTGGCCGCTGCTGCTCCGGCCGGTCGCGTTCTTCTACCAGTCGCCGAAGGGCGTCTGCGGCGCGGACAACTGCTCCTGGGCCGTGCTCGGAACCGGCACTCCGGTCATCTGGTACGCGGGCGTCCTCGCCCTCCTCGCGCTGATCGCCTGGTACGTCGCGAGCCGCGACTGGCGGGCGGGAGCGGTGCTGCTGGCGTACGCCGCCGGGTGGCTGCCGTGGTTCTACTTCGCGATCGCCGACCACCGGACGATGTACCTGTTCTACGCGCTCCCGATGGTGCCGTTCATGATCCTCGCCATCGTCCTGGTGTGCGGGCTGATCATCGGTCCCGTGGACGCTCCGTCCAGGCGGCGCGTGATGGGCACCGCCGTCGTGGGCGCCTTCGCGCTGCTCGCGCTGGTCAACTTCTGGTGGCTGTCCCCCATCCTCGCCGCCGAGCCCATCCCGTACGACATGTGGTTCAAGCGCATGTTCTTCCGGAGCTGGATCTAGCTCAGGTCCCTTCGCCCATCCCCTTCCGCCCTGCCGGCGCGAGGGTGAAAGACTGGGCGTGCTCGGCACTTCGCTGCGTGACCTGCGGCAACGGGGGTGCAGGCGCCATGGCTGACGAGAATGACGTCTTCGACGTGATCGTGATAGGCGCGGGGCCGGTCGGGGAGACCGTCGCCGGGCGTGCCGTACGAGGCGGTCTGACGGCGGCCGTCGTCGAGAAGCGCCTGGCGGGCGGCGAGTGCGCCTACTACGCGTGCGTCCCGAGCAAGGCGCTGCTGCGGCCGGTGGACCTGGCCGCCGAGGTGAGCCGGATGCCCGGGCTGGAGTTGCGCGACCCGATCGACACCGCCGCGGTGCTGGCCCGCCGCGACGAGACCGTGTCCCACTACAACGACGACGGCCAGGTGAGCTGGATCCGGAACGTCCCGGCGACGTTCGTCCGGGGCCGGGGACGCCTGGCCGGGACCCTCCGGGTCGACGTGGCTACCCCGGACGGCGGCACCCGGGCGCTGCGGGCCCGGCACGCCGTCGTCGTCGCGACCGGCAGCGACCCCTTGGTCCCCGGCGTGCCGGGGCTGCGCGAGGCGCGTCCGTGGACGAACCGGGAGGCGACCAGCGTCCAGCAGGTGCCGAAGAGGCTGGTCGTGATCGGCGGCGGGCCCGTCGCCTGCGAGATGTCCCAGGCGCTGCACGCCCTCGGCGCCGAGGAGACGACCGTGCTCGTGCGCGGCGACCGCCTCCTCGCCCGGACCGAGCCGTTCGCCGGTGACTTGCTGGCGAAGTCGTTCCAGGAGTCCGGCATCGATCTGCGCTTCGGCCGTTCGCCCACCCGTGTCGAGCGCCCGGCCGAGGACGGCCCGGTGACCGTCCACACCGACGACGGATCGCGGATCGAGGCCGACGAGATCCTCGTCGGCACGGGCCGCCGGGCGACCGTGGGCGACATCGGCCTGGAAACGGTCGGTCTGGAGGCGGAAGGCCCCATCGAGGTGGACACCAGCATGCGGGCGACGGGCGTCCCCGACGGCTGGCTGTACGCCGTGGGCGACGTCAACGGGCGCAACCTGCTCACCCACATGGGCAAGTATCAGGCCCGGGTGTGCGGCGACGTGATCGCGGCGCGCGCCAAGGGTCTCCCGGACGACCTGCCGGCGCTCCGCGACACCGCCGACGACCGGGGCGCTCCCCAGGTCGTCTTCACCGACCCGCAGGTCTGCGTGGTCGGGCGCACGGAGTCCCGGGCCCGCGCCGACGGCTACGCCGTACGCGCCGTCGAGTACGACATGAGCGCGGTCGAGGGGGCCTACCTCCAGGCCGACGGCTACACGGGCCGGGCGAAGGCCGTCGTCGACGAGGACCGCCAGATGCTCCTCGGCGTCACCTTCGCCGGACCCGCGGTGGTCGATCTTCTCCATGCGGCCACCATCGCGGTGACCGCCGAGGTCCCCCTCGACCGGTTGTGGCACGCCGTTCCGGCGTTTCCCACCGTGAGCGAGGTCTGGCTCGGCCTCCTGGAGGAGTACGGCCTGTGACGTGCGCCGGACATCACCACGGTATGCGCGGAGGCAGGCACGATCACGGCGCCTCCCCGGACGATCTGGTCCGCGCGGTGCGGGAGGCGGGCGTCCGCGACCCGCGGCTGCTCGAAGCCATCCGCGCGACGCCGCGCGCGGGCTTCGTGCCCGAGGACCGTGTCGCCGCGGCCTACGAGGACGAGCCCGTCTCGATCGCGCACGGGCAGGTCACGACCCAGCCGTCGCTGTCGGCGAGGGTGATCGAAGGCCTCGCCCTCACCGGCGGAGAGCACGTCCTGGAGATCGGCACCGGGCTCGGCTTCCAGACCGCGCTGCTCGCCCGCCTCGCCGCCGACGTGGTCAGCATCGACCGGTGGCCGGACCTCGTCCGGGAGGCCCGGTCGAATCTCGCGCGGCAAGGCATCGGCAACGTCGAGCTTCTCACCGGGGACGGCAGCCGCGGCGTGCCCGCCCGCGCCCCCTACGACGCCATCGTGGTGTCGGCGGCCTTCCCCGAGGTGCCCCCGCCGCTGGCCGGGCAACTGCGCCCCGGTGGCCGCCTGATCCAGCCGATCGGTCCGGGCGGGCATGAGGAGGTCGTCCTGTTCGAACGCACCGCAACCGGCCTGGAACCCCGACAGGTCCTTACGCTTGCCAGGTATGTCCGCCTGTACGGGGAGTACGGCTTCCACGCGTGAGACAGGAACTCGGGGAACTGGGCGAAACTGAGACGGAAACTGAGCGGAGACGCACGAAGGGCCCGGCTGTATCGGTCCGGGCCCTTCGTGTTCTTGCTGCTCAACCAAGCGCGGAGGATAGGAGATTCGAACTCCTGAGGGGTTGCCCCCAACACGCTTTCCAAGCGTGCGCCCTAGGCCAACTAGGCGAATCCTCCGCCGAAAAGCTTAGCGGACTTTCCGGTGTGCGGTGACCATAGTTCGCGGCCTCCGCATTGCCTCGGAGTGGTTAGACTGTCCCCGGACCCCTCGCGCGGCGTCATCCTGTGAACCTCCCCAGGGCCGGAAGGCAGCAAGGATAAGCGGGCTCTGGCGGGTGCGCGAGGGGTCTCTCAGTTAGCGGAACCGCCGACCAGGTCGACCCCCCGAGGAGACGGCATGAGTCTTGCGCTGTACCGCAAGTACAGGCCCGGGACGTTCGCCGAGGTCAAGGGGCAAGAGCACGTCACGGAGCCGCTGCGCCAGGCCCTGCGTAGCGGCCGGATCAACCATGCCTACCTCTTCAGTGGCCCCCGCGGGTGCGGTAAGACGTCCAGCGCCCGTATCCTCGCCCGCTCCCTGAACTGCGAGAAGGGCCCGACGCCCGATCCCTGCGGCGAGTGCGACTCGTGCATAGCCCTGGCGCCCACCGGCCCCGGCCATCTCGACGTCATCGAGATCGACGCCGCCTCGCATGGTGGCGTGGACGACGCCCGCGACCTTCGCGAGCGGGCCTTCTTCGCCCCGGTCGCCGCGCGCTTCAAGATCTATATCATCGACGAGGCCCACATGGTCACCCGTGAGGGCTTCAACGCGTTGCTCAAGCTCGTCGAGGAACCACCGCCGCACCTGAAGTTCGTCTTCGCGACGACCGAGCCCGAGAAGGTCATCGGGACGATCAAGTCCCGGACCCACCACTATCCCTTCCGGCTGATGCCGCCCGCGACTCTCCGCCAGCTCATGGAGGAGATCCTCGAGTCGGAGTCCGTGCCGTACGAGCCGGCCGCGTTGCCCCTGGTCGTCCGGGCCGGCGCGGGCTCGGCCAGAGACTCGCTGTCGATCCTCGACCAGCTCCTCGCCGGCGCCGACGACGCGGGGATCACCTACCAGCGCGCCGTCTCCCTGCTCGGCTACACCGATGGCGACCTGCTCGACGAGGTGATCGACGCCTTCGCCAAGCGAGACGGCGCCGCGGTCTTCCACACCGTCAACCGGGTCATCGAGGGCGGCCACGACCCGCGCCGTTTCGCCATGGACCTGCTGGAGCGCTTCCGAGACCTGGTGATCCTCGCCAACGTGCCGGAAGCCGCTTCCAACGGCCTTCTCGACCGCCCCGCGGACGAGTTGGAGCGCCTGCAGGTGCAGGCCGTATCGATGGGACCTGCCGAGCTGACCCGCGCCGCCGAGGTGTTCAACGCCGGGCTCACCGAGATGCGCGGTGCCACGTCTCCTCGCCTGCTGCTGGAGCTGATGTGCGCCCGGGTCCTCCTCCCCGCCGCGGAGCAGGGCGAGGCCGCGATGCTCGCGCGGCTCGAACGGCTCGAACGGCTCGAACGGCTCGAACGTGGGGGCCTCCCCGCCGGGGCCTACGCCGCCCCCGTCCTCGGTCAGGCGGCCCCGATCACCGGGCAGGCCCCTGCGGTCCCCGCGAGTCAGAGCCCGGTCCCGGCGCCGGCAGGCCAGGCTCCCCGGTCGGAGCCGTCTCTGCCCGCCGGTACGGCTCCCGCCGCGGGGGGCCAGGGGGCGGATGATTGGCCGACGCCCGCCAGACCGGGGTCGCCGAGGGCTTCGGCCCCTTCTCCCGCGCCGTCTGGTTCGGCAGGGCCGGTCGAGCCCGCGTCCGGGGCCGGGCCGATCCAGCAGGCATGGCCCCAGGTCCTCGAAGCGATCAAGAACCGGCAGCGCGTGGCCTGGATGATCCTCAATGCCCAGGGCCGGTTGCTGGGGGTCGAGGGGAATGTGGTCACCGTCGGCTTCGAGAAGCCCGGTGACGTGCAGGGTTTCCTCAAGGGAAAGCGGGACGAGGTGGTCGCGGCCGCGCTGAGCGACGTTCTCGGCGGCACCTGGCGGGTCGACGTAGTAGTCGGCGGCTCCGGCCCCGCGGCCGGTGGCGCACGTGGCCCCGCCGGTTCACCGGGACCGGCCAGCTCTCCGCGGCCAGTGAGCTCTTCTGGACCAGCCGGTTCGCCAAGCCCAGCCGGTTCGCCCGGATTTGGTGCCAGCGAAACGGCAAGCTCTCCCGAAACGGGGGCTTACGCCGGCGGCAGCGTTTCCGACACAAGTTCCGCCAGGGGTGCCTCAGGAACGGGCGCTTACGCCGGGGGTGGCGCCTCCGGGCCGGGAGGCCCTGCCACGCCAGAAGGCGCCGGAGGGCCGGCCGGAGGGCCGATCGACTCGGGGTCCGGGGCATCAGCCGGTCCCGCAGGCTCGGTGTCCGGAGGTTCGGGAGGCGTCCCAGGTTCAGGTCCCTCCGGCGCCAAGGGCGCTCCCGGCGGGACTCCAAGTCTTGACCCCGCCAACCCCGGCTCCTCAGCCGATGATGCTCGGGGAAACGGTCCAGGTGAGGCCGGGCAGCCGCATGCCGTACAGAACGGGACGCATCAGGGCGCATCGGGCTCCTCCGCGCCGCAGTCCGCGGCCGCCGCCAGGTCGGCGGTGACGACGGACGAGACGTGGCCCGACGAGCCGTCGGACGATGTCGATGCTCCGGCCGGGTCCGCGACGGGCTTGGGGTCTCGGCGCGTATCGAGCCCCGGTCTCGCCGCCGCGAAGTCGGCCGCGCGGGCCGCTGCCCAGGCTGGGCCGCGTCAGGCGTGGCCGGAGTCGGTCCCAAGCCGCGGAAAGACCGCCCCCGGATCCGACGCCGACGAAGTCGACCCGCTGAACGACGCCAACGCCGATGTCAACGAACTGACCGGCATGGCCCTCATCCAGCGAGAGCTCGGCGGGCGGATCATCGAAGAGATCGACCACTCCTGACCAGGTGAACCGGCCACCCATGCTCGGTTCCCCGACGCTAAGTCCAGCTCTCTGACAACGCCATGGTCAGGCCACTATTGGAGGGTTCAGCCCCGCTCCATGCCGAGCGCACGGCGCACTGGTGCCTGCCATAGCGCGATCACGGGCCCGTACGGGGACAGACGGCCTCCGGCAACCGGCATCGGAACAGCGAGCACGAACGTCGGCCACCCGGTCGGCCAAGGTTTGTCACTCAAGGCGGGTTGCCATGGCCTTGCTTGCCGAGCCAGCAGCCGCCGCTTGGCCGTTAGTGGGGCTTGTCGTCCTCCGCCGAGATCGGTCGACACAAGGGGGCGCCTCAGCCGTAAGAGGGCAATGCGGGGGGATTCAGAAGAAGGCGGCGGCGAAGGAGGAGCTGATGCGGACCTCGAACTTATCGATGGGCGACAGCACGGGCGAGACGGCGGTGGTCGGAAATCGCGGGGACGGGCGGGTGCAGCTGTCGCGGCAGTTTCGGCGTCGCACGGGTGCGGCTGTCGCGGTGGTTTCGGTGTCGCGCGGGGTGTGGCAGTGAGCGCTGGCGTTTCAGCTAGTGGATGGGTGTTTTGTCGGGGAATCTGCTATCTCGGAATCGGTCGTGGGCGGGGAGGCTGGGCGGTCATTCGTAGGCGGGGTTGAGCCGTACGACTGCGGCGGCGCGGCGTCGGTCGCCGGGGGGAAGGGCCGCGACGAGGCGTTCGAGCACTTCGAAGTCGTCGTGGCCGGTGGAGGTCTGCGCGTACGACCAGAGGTCTTCGGCGGTGCCCTTCGCCAGGAGCTCCGAGCGCACGCTGGCTTCGAGCTCGTCGCGCGCCCGGCGGATGGCCGGAGCCTCCGAGCGCGGGAGCAGCGGTCCCTGGTAGAGGCGGGCGACGGCGGAGAGGTCTCCTCCGGTCAGGGCCTGCCGTACCTCGAGGAAGTCGCCGGCGACCTCGCAGGTTAATCGGTACGGCTTTGCGGCGATGGCCCCGGAGAGCTGGGCCCGCAGCCGGTGGATCTCGGCGCGGATGGTCACGGGGTTGCCTTCGTCGCCGTACAGCAGGAACGACAGCCGCTCCGCGGTCAGGCCGCGGGGGTGGGACGCCAGCAGGGTGAGGATCTCCGCGTGGCGGAGCGAGAGCGTGATGCGGACGTCGTCGAGGTACGCGAAGGGGTGGTCGGCCCCCAGCAGCGTCAGCGCGAGCCGCGGGGCGGCGGACGTGCCGACCGGGACCAGCCGGTAGGCGTCGCCGAGCCAGTCGACCGCTGCCATCCGCCCGTCGGGCAGGGACACCCGATCGCCCACTTCCGGCAGGCGGATGCGGGGGCCGAGGCACTGGTCGCCGCCGATGATCCGCCCGGTCGGGGTGACGAGCGCGCCGGGGCGGGACAGGTGGCGATAGTGCCGGGTGCGCAGCCGCTCGTCGCGCTCCCGCATCCGCAGCGTGAGCTGGCTCTCCGCGAGCCGGGCCGCCGCCGCAACCAGGGCGACCGTCGCGGGGTGGAGGGCGCGTGCGGTTCCGCTGATGTCGAGGCAGCCGAGGACCCGGCCCGAGTCGGGATCCACGACGGGCGCGCCCGCGCAGGACCATTCGTGCAGCACCAGGGCCAGGTGCTCGGCGGAGTAGACGTGGGTCGGGACTCCGGTGGCCAGGGCCGTGCCGATGCCGTTGGTGCCGACCGCCTGCTCGGCCCATCGGAAGCCGTCGGCGAGGCCGATCCGGTCGGCCTGCCGGAGGACCTGGCGGTGCCCGTCACGCCACAGCACGTCGCCGTCGGCGTCCGTGATCACCATGATGTGGGCGGTCTCGTCGGCGATCTGCAGCAGTGTGTGGCTCAGCAGGGGGAGCAGCGGGTTCATCGGGTTGGCCGTGCGGGCGTCGCGGATGTCCCCGGCGTCATAGACCAGTGGGGCCGCGTGAATCTCGGGGTCGATCCCGGCGTCGAGGGACCGCCGCCACGACTTGGAGATGACGTCACGTGGTCCCTTCCCCTTGGGCCGCTCTCCCGTCACCACCGCCTCGTGAAGTCGGCGGATTGCCGGATTCGGCACCGATCACCCCCGGGTCCGTTCAATGGAGCGTTGCACGACTGCCTCTGGACAACTGACTAGCACCCGAGACGATATTTGCCAATCTCCATGAGTAACCAGGTGATCGCAACCTGTATGCAACGTTCGGCTGATTAGGGTTGGCGTGTCACGTCGGGCGAGGTCAAGAGCTCGACCGGCGCGGTGGACAGGCCGGGTCCCGGACGCTTTGGAGGGGGGACGGGGCCCGGCCAGTCCTCAAGCCGCATGGGTGAGATCCGTGGGGGTAGCGCGGCCCTCATCCGTGCGGTTCCAAATGCGATGCTGGTCGTAGCGGATCCAGCGGGGTTCCCATCAGGTCTCCCGATCCGTCGTCCGCCGTCGGCCGTCGGTCCCGTACGCCGGTGGAGTCTCGTACGGTTCCTGGGGGTTCGCGGCTGTTTCCACTGGATTGGCGTGTCGTGGTTGCGGCTCCAATTGCGGGGAACACGCATGGGCGCCGGTGCCAGAACAGCGGCGAACACCGTAGGCTCGTCGCGACGAACACGTCGCTGGACGCTGAGGAGCGCACGATTGTGAATCCAGGGGATGTCAACCTCCAGCAGTTGCTGGAGCAGGCTCAGCTGATGCAGCAGCAGCTCGTCACCGCACAGCAGGAGCTCAGCGATGCGGAGGTCGAGGGGAGCGCCGGGGGCGGGCTCGTGGTCGCGACCGTGAACGGGAGCGGCGAGCTGCTGGAGCTCGAGATCAGCCCGACCGCCATCGACACGAGTGATCTGGAGGAGACCGCCGAGACGGTCGCCGACCTCGTCCTGGCCGCCGTCCGCGACGCCGTACGCGCCGCGGCCGAGCTGCAGCAGGAGAAGCTCGGCCCGCTCGCGCAGGGACTCGGAGGCGGCCTCGGCCAGCTGCCGGGGTTCTAGAAGCCATGTACGAAGGGGTCGTCCAGAATCTGATCGACGAGCTGGGGCTGCTGCCCGGCGTCGGTCCCAAGAGCGCGCAGCGCATCGCCTTTCACCTTCTCGCCGCGGATCCGGTGGACGTGAAGCGGCTGGCGCACGCGCTTCTCGAGGTCAAGGAGAAGGTCCGCTTCTGCCGGATCTGCGGCAACGTCGCCGCGGAGGAGCAGTGCCGGATCTGCCGTGACCAGCGGCGCGACCCGCATGTGATCTGCGTCGTCGAAGAGTCCAAGGACGTCGTGGCGATCGAGAAGACCCGCGAGTTCCGTGGCCGCTACCACGTGCTCGGCGGGGCGATCAGCCCGATCGACGGCGTGGGCCCCGATGACCTGAAAATCCGCGAGCTGATGGCGCGGCTGGCCGACGGCCAGGTGACCGAGCTGATCCTCGCGACCGACCCGAACCTCGAGGGCGAGGCGACGGCCACCTACCTGGCCAGGCTCGTCAAGCCTCTGGGGCTGAAAGTGACACGACTGGCCAGCGGTCTGCCGGTGGGCGGTGACCTCGAATACGCCGACGAGGTCACCTTGGGCCGCGCTTTCGAAGGACGGAGGCTGCTGGATGTCTGACGAGTGGGACGACCTGGCCGCACGCATCGCCGGGCACGCGCAGAACTACATCGACGGTCTGACCCGCCTGGCGGGCGGCGAGGGCGGCGACGCGACCCTGCCGCTGCTGCTGGTCGAGGTGGCGCAGGTGAGCCTCGCGGGCACCCAGCTCGGCGCGATGCAGGACGTCATCCTGCAGGGCAACTTCGAGCCGGCCCTGAGCGAGGATCCCGACATCGACCCGCTCCGTACGGCTCTCGCCACACGGCTGGGCCCAGTGGACGACTACGCCGAGGTGTTCGACCCGTACAAGGACACGGTGGTCACGCCGTACCGGCTGTCGGACGATCTCACGGCGGTGGCGGCGGACCTGATCCACGGGCTGCGGCACTACCGGGCGGGGCGTCCGCTGGAGGCCCTGTGGTGGTGGCAGTACTCCTACTTCAACACCTGGGGCAACCACGCCGGGGCGGCGCTTCGCGCGCTCCACGCCCTGGTCGCGCACACCCGCCTTGACGTGGTGGAAGAGAGCACGACCGTCTGACCGTCCACATGCTGGTCTAATCCAGTTGGGTCGTTGGGCGCCCCAAGTACACTGTGAGCTCCACGCCTGATTTCGTTCGGAGATTCCAGTGGCGCTCGTTGTCCAGAAGTACGGTGGTTCGTCCGTCGCCGACGCGTCCCGCATCAAGCAGGTCGCCCAGCGGATCGTCGCGACGAAAAAAGCCGGCAACGACGTCGTCGTGATCGTCTCCGCCATGGGGGACACCACCGACGAGCTGCTCGATCTGGCACAGCAGGTGTCCCCGCTGCCTCCGGGCCGCGAGTTGGACATGCTGCTGACCTCCGGCGAGCGGATCTCGATGGCGCTGCTCGCCATGGCGATCGCCAACCTGGGCCACGAGGCGCGCAGCTTCACCGGTTCCCAGGCCGGGGTCATCACCGACTCGACGCACGGCAAGGCCCGCATCATCGACGTGACCCCCGGCCGGATCCGGGAGGCGCTGGACAAGGGCCAGATCGCGATCGTCGCCGGTTTCCAGGGTGTGTCGCAGGACACTAAGGACATCACGACGCTCGGCCGGGGCGGCTCGGACACCACGGCCGTCGCGCTGGCGGCCGCGCTCGGCGCCGACGTCTGCGAGATCTACACCGACGTGGACGGCATCTTCACCGCCGACCCGCGCATCGTCTCGACGGCCCGCCAGATCCCGCGGATCTCCTATGAGGAGACACTGGAGATGGCGGCCTGCGGGGCCAAGATCCTGCATCTGCGCTGCGTGGAGTACGCCCGCAGGTTCAACCTGCCGATCCACGTCAGAAGCTCGTTCAGCACCAGGGAAGGCACGTGGGTCGTCTCCGACCCCAAGATCGAAGGAACCCAGATGGAGCAGCCCATCATCTCCGGAGTCGCGCACGACCGGAGCGAGGCCAAGATCACTGTGGTCGGGGTGCCCGACAAGGTCGGAGAGGCTGCCACGATCTTCAGGACGCTGGCGGACGCCGAGATCAACATCGACATGATCGTGCAGAACGTGTCGGCGGCCGCGACCGGGCGGACCGACATCTCCTTCACGCTGCCGACGAACGACAGCCAGACGGCTCTCACGGCGCTGAAGAAGATCCAGAGCCAGGTGGCCTTCGAGTCGCTGCTGTACGACGACCAGATCGGCAAGGTGTCGCTGATCGGGGCGGGGATGCGGTCGCACCCGGGTGTCACCGCGAAGTTCTTCAGCGCCCTCGCGGACGCGGGCGTCAACATCGAGATGATCTCCACGTCGGAGATCCGCATCTCGGTCGTCGTGGGGCAGAACGAGGTGGACCAGGCCGTCACGGCCGCGCACCGGGCGTTCGACCTCGACGCGGACCAGGTCGAGGCCGTTGTGTACGGAGGTACCGGACGATGAGTCGCAAGCCCACCCTCGCCGTCGTCGGCGCCACCGGTGCCGTGGGCACCGTCATGCTCGACATCCTGACGAACCGGACCGACCTGTCCGACGCGTACGGAGAGATCCGCCTGATCGCCTCGCCGCGGTCGGCCGGGAAGGTCCTCCAGGTCCGCGGGGAGGACGTCGTCGTCCAGGCCCTGTCCCCGGAGGCGTTCGACGGGGTCGACATCGCCATGTTCGACGTGCCCGACGAGGTGTCCGCCGAGTGGGCGCCGATCGCGGCGTCGCGCGGCGCGGTGGCCGTGGACAACTCCGGCGCCTTCCGCATGGACCCGGACGTGCCGCTCGTGGTGCCCGAGTGCAACCCCGAGCAGGCGCGGAGCCGGCCCAAGGGGATCATCTCGAACCCCAACTGCACGACGCTGTCGATGATGGCCGCCATAGGCGCCCTGCACCGCGAGTACGGCCTGCGCGAGCTGGTCGTCGCCTCCTACCAGGCGGTCTCGGGCGCCGGCGTGGCCGGTCCCGAGCGGCTCTACGCCGAGATCGAGGCGGTCGCCGGTGACCGGACGATGGGGACCGTGGCCGGTGACGTGCGCAAGGCCGTTCCCGACCTCGCCGACTCGCCGTTCCCCGCTCCGCTGGCGCTCAACGTGGTGCCGTGGGCGGGCTCGCTCAAGGACGGCGGCTGGTCCTCCGAGGAGCTCAAGGTCCGCAACGAGTCGCGCAAGATTCTCGGCATCCCGGACCTCAAGGTGTCGGCGACCTGCGTTCGCGTCCCGGTCGTGACGACGCACTCGCTGGCCGTCCACGCGACGTTCGAGCGGCCGGTGACCGTGGAGGGCGCCCACGCCATCCTGGAGGCCGCCCCGACCGTGGTGCTGCTGGACGACCCGGCGAACGGGGTCTTCCCCACCCCGGCGGACGTCGTGGGCACCGATCCCACCTACGTCGGCCGGATCCGCCAGGCGCTCGACTTCCCGAACACCCTCGACCTGTTCGTGTGCGGCGACAACCTCCGCAAGGGGGCCGCGCTCAACACGGCCGAGATCGCCGCCCTGGTGGCCACCGAGTTCCTCGAAGGCTGATCGCAGAGGAAATCCCGGATCAGCGGTAGAGGATGTCCCAGTGGCTGGGCTCGTCCGCGTAGATGTCGGTGTCGGGAGGCGGCGGTAGGCCCGGGAACAGCCACGGGCAGTAGAGGGCCGCGCCGTCTCCCCGGGTCTTCCAGAAGCGGAACGTCCCGGTGATGTACGCGTCGATGCACTTGTTGTGGTCGATGTCGACTTTGAACCCGTTCTCGTGGCTGTAGTAGCCGCTGGAGTGGCCGACCTCGGTCCCGCCGGTGACGGTGATCACGCACCTGCTGGCCCGCTTGAGCTCGATCGTCTGCGTCAGCGTGCCGTACCTGATGGAGTTCAGGGACGTGCACTCGCGCCGCTGCGGGTCGGTGCAGTGGCCGGACGACCGCCAGCCCAGACCGGCCGCCTGGAGGAGGCGCATCGCGTCCGGCTGGGTGAGCCGGACGTCGGCAGCGGAGCCCGTGGCGGCAGAGCCCGTGGCCGTGGACCCGTATGCCGCGGACCCGGTGGCGGCGTGGACCTGGGCCCCGACCGCGCCGGCCAGGCTCCCCGCCACCGTCGCCGGAGTGGCGGCGGGCGTGGCGGCCGTAGTGGCCGCGGGGGCGGCGGCCATGGCGGCCGGGCCAGGGCTCTCCGCCGTGGTCGGCGGTGCCGTGGCCGGGCCGCCTGGCGGAGTGGTCAGCTGCGCGGGCAGGGACGTCAGGACGACGGTCGTCATCCCGGCCAGCCCCCACCACGGCGGACGGATGTCCATGTGTGTTCCCCGGTCGCTCGTCTGTCGGTGGCGGGGGAGCTCGCCATGGTGATCGATCCCACATTTCGGGCCCCGGCATTCCCGCGCCGCGACGGAATTTGCGAAGGACTGTCGATCATCTAGTGGGTCCATGACCGGACGCGGGCCGGAGCCGTACAGTGACGTGCGTGGCCGAGAAGACACGGGAGCTGATCGTCGAGACGGCCCTCCGGTTGTTCAGAGAGCGGGGCTTCGAGGCGACGACGATGCGGGCGATCGCCGCCGAGGCCGGCGTGTCGGTGGGGAACGCCTACTACTACTTCACGTCCAAGGAGCAGTTGATCCAGGCGTACTACGACCGGGCCCAGGCGGAGCACGAGGCCGCGTGCCGCGAGGTCCTGGCCGTCGAGAGATCGTTCGCCGGGCGGCTCGGCGGCGTGCTCCGGGCGTGGGTACGGATCTCCGAGCCGTACCACGAGTTCGCGGTCAAGTTCTTCAAGCACGCGGCCGAGCCGAGCAACCCGCTCAGCCCGTTCAGCGCGGAGTCGGCCCCGGCGCGCGAGTCGGCGATCGCCATCTACCGGGAGGTGGTGGACGGCTCCACCGACCGGATGGACTCCGAACTGCGGGCCGAGCTGCCGGAGCTGCTCTGGCTGCTGTCGATGGGCGTCGTGCTGTTCTGGGTCCACGACACCTCGCCGGGCTGCGAGCGTACCTACCGGCTGATCGACTGCACGGTCCCGCTGGTGGACCGGCTGGTCGGGCTCTCGCACCTGCCCGGCATCCGGGGGGTGGCCCGGGACTTCATCGAGGTGGTCCGCGAACTCCGCGTCTGACCGTCCGGCCATACCGCCCGGTTGGTATGGTCAGAGCTTCGGAAGGATTCCCGGAAGGAGTGGCCGTGGACCGCTGGGGCATCACGATCCCGTTCTTCGACGAGACGCTGACCGAGTCGAAGGCGCTGATCGCGGAGTTGCCGGCGCTGGGATACACCGATGCCTGGTCGGCCGAGGTGAGCGGCACGGACGGGTTCGTCCCGCTGGCCCTGGCCGCCGAGTGGGCGCCCGGCCTGCGGCTGGGCAGCGCCATCGTGCCGGTGTCCACGCGCGGCCCCGGCCTGCTCGCCATGTCTGCCGCGACGCTGGCCGACGTGGCCCCCGGCCGGTTCGTGCTCGGCATCGGCGCGTCCTCGCCCGTCATCGTGGAGCGCTGGAACGCCGGGGAGTTCGTCAAGCCGTATGCCCGCACCCGTGACACCCTGCGGTTCCTGCGCGCCGCCCTGGCCGGGGAGAAGGTCACCGAGAGCTACGAGACCTTCGAGGTGAACGGCTTCCGGCTGGAGCGGGCTCCGGCCGTCCCGCCGAAGATCGTGCTGGCGGCGCTGCGCCCCCGCATGCTCCACCTGGCCGCGAGCGAGGCGGACGGCGCGATCACCAACTGGGTGTCGCCACAGGACGTACGGAAGGTCCGCGCCGAGCTGGGGCCGGAGACCGAGCTCATCGCCCGGCTGTTCGTCGTGGTGAGCGAGGACGCCGGGCGCGTGCGGGACCTCGCCCGCCGGATGCTGGCCGCCTACCTCACGGTTCCGGTGTACGCGGCCTTCCACGACTGGCTCGGGCGCGGCGACGTGTTGCGGCCCATGCACGAGGCGTGGGCGGCGGGCGACCGGCAGGCCGCGGTCAAGGCCATCCCTGACGAGGTCGTCGACGATCTCATCGTGTACGGCGACGCCGCGACATGCCGTGCCCGCATCCGCGAGTATGTGGCGAGTGGCCTGGACACCCCCGTCCTCGCCCCGCTGCCGGGCGGCGACGTGCCGGTCGCGCAGGCCGTACGGGACCTGGCCCCCGGTCTCGGTTAGCCGGGCCCCGGGCCTGGAGGGAGTGTCGGGATGCGGAGGCCGCCCGGGCTGTGTGTCGTGTTCTGCGCCGGTTTGTTCGCCACCCTCGTCGGCTGCTCGCCGTCCTCGATCGAGACCGGTAAGACGCCTGACACGACGAGCACCGCGGGGAAGGCGTCGCCCATGTTCTCCGGCATGTCCCCCGGTGTGTCCACAGGCTGTGGAAAAACTCCGCCGATCGGAGGCAGGAACCAGGTCCGGGTGCGTGGGATCAGGCTCGACTACGTGCTGAGCATGCCGGTCGGCTTCCCCAACACGTCGCCCGCGCCGCTCGTGCTCAACTACCACGGCCTGGGGTCGAACGCCGTCCAGCAGGACGCCTACACCCGGCTGCCCGTGGCGGGGACCAACCTCGGCTACATCATTGTCACCCCTGAGACAGCCTCTGGCCTGCCGGGATGGATCCTCCCCGGCTTCGGCGGTGGCCCGTCGCGCGCACAGCAGGTTGAGATCAAGGCGGCCCGGGTGCTGCTCGACCACCTCGAGGCGACGCTGTGCGTCGACAGGACCAGGGAGTTCGCCGCGGGCATGTCCAACGGCGCCGGGATGGCGGCCGCGCTCGTCTGCGGGCTCGGCGGGCGGCTCGCGGCGGTCGCGCCGGTCAGCGGCATCACGATCGCCCGGCCCTGCGCCCACCCCCGGCCGACCTCGATCATCACGTTTCACGGCACCGCCGACCAGGTCGTGCCGTACGGTGGGGGCCGGGTGAACCTGCCGGCCCAGATCCGCGGGTTCTCGGTGCCCGCCTGGCTCAGGAGCGTACGGCTTCCGCCTTTCGAGACGACCCTGTCGCGGTGGACGGCTTCGATGGCCTGCGGCCGGGGAGTGAGGAGCAGGCCGGCCTCCGATGTGGCGCTCCGCACGTTCCGCTGCGGAGGAGGCGCGACGGTCGAGGCGTACGTCATCGACGGCGGCGGGCACACCTGGCCGGGCGGCATCCAGCTCGGCGCGCTGGGGAAGACCACCAGGCTCGACGCCACCGGGCTCATCCTCCAGGCGTTCAGCCGGCACGCGGCCGCTCGCTAGCCACCCTCGGAACGCCGGGAACGGTTCGCACGTTAACAAGAAGGCAAAGCGGGCAGATTGCCTCCCGGAGGTGGCCATCATGGCGAAGGCGGGACGTGCGGCGGCGACCTGGCGTGCCTACCGGGAGGTGTCCCGGCCCGGCTCACCCGGCCTGGCGGCCCGGATCAAGGCGCTGCCCCGGATGGTCCGCGCGGCGGCGAAGGGCCAGTACCCCGGGCTCGGCAAGGGCAAGCTCGCCATGCTGGGCATGGCCGTCGCGTACATCGTGTCCCCGATCGACGCCATCCCCGACTTCCTGCTCGGCATCGGCGTCGTGGACGACTTCGGGGTCCTCCTCTGGCTGGTGACGGCGCTGCTCGGCGAGGGCGGCCGCTACGTCGAGTGGGAGAACACGGCTCAGCCCGTCCTGACGAAGTGAGTGACGACCATGCCCGATCTCGCCTCCGCCCCCACGATCGAGTCCGCGCGCGCCGGGTGGGACGCCTGGAGGGCGTCCCGCATCGCGTCCGTCACCGCGCCCACGGGCAATCTGGCGCTCATCGAGACCCGGTGGCTGCCGCAGGCGGCTGAGCAGACGCTGGAGGACGCGCTGGCCGGCCAGCCGGACAGCGTGACCGCGACGCGCCTGGAGCGCCGCCACATCGGCACGGGCCGGCCGGAGCGCGGTATCCGCCTCTGGGACGCCAAGTCCCCGGCGATCCGGCACTTCGAGACCATCGACGTCTTCCCCTTCAACCCCGACTGGGTCATCGAGGCCGCCTTCACGCCCGTGTCCGACTCCAGGCTCGTGCCGTTCGAGCACGTCGGGGACAACGGCGGCACGCGCGACCACGTCGTCCCCGGCGACATCACCTTCACGCTCGACGGCACGCCGTACACCCTGAGCGCCTTCGACGACGACGGGACCCTGATCCTGGTCTTCGGCGACCGGACGAACGGCGCCGTGACCTACGGCGGCGGCCGGTTCCTCACCGTGCCGCGCGTGCCGGGCGACGACCGGGTGGTGCTCGACTTCAACCGCGCGTACGTGCCGCCGTGCGGGCTCTCCCCCCACTTCAACTGCCCCCTCCCCCCGCCGCAGAACCGCTTCCCCATAGCCATCGAGGCCGGGGAGAAGCGCCCGGTCTTCCGGGACGGCGCGGGCTGACGGCGCGGGCTGACGGTGTCGCACGAGCGCCTGGAGCCCAGGGCCTACAGCTCCTCCATGCGGAGCCAGGCGCGGGAGGGCAGCGGGTGCCCGAAGAGGCGGGCGGCGTTGCCGTACGCGACTCGGGCGAGGTCGGCGGGCGGCAGGCTGCCGAGGTTGCGGGCGACCGCGCGCTGGTTGTCGGGCCAGTTCGACTCCGCGCGGGGGTAGCCGCTCTCCAGCAGGACGTGCTCCATGCCGACCGCGAGCCGTACCGCCCCGAGCGCGCTGTCGTCGAGCGTGCCGAAGAAGAAGTTGCGCCGGAGGACCTCGCTGGGCTTGAGGCCGCCGTCCCAGCCCGCCTCGGACGCGACCGGGTGGTCGAGCGCGTAGTCGGCCCGCTCCGCCAGCATCGGCAGCCAGCCGACGCCGCCCTCCACGATCAGGATCCGCAGCGCGGGGAACCGCAGCGGCACGCCCGACCAGAGCCAGTCGGCGCACGCGAACATCGCGCTCGCCGGGATCAGCGTGGTGATCGCCTCGATCGGGGTGTCGGTCGAGGGCACGGGGGCCCAGGAGGACGCTCCGGTGTGCAGGCAGACGACCGTGCCGGTCTCCTCGCAGGCGGCGAAGAACGGGTCCCAGTGGCGGCTGTGGATCGACGGCAGCCGCAGCCTCGTGGGGAACTCGGGGAACACCACGGCCTTGAAGCCGCGGGCCGCGTTGGCCCTGATCTCCTTGGCCGCCACCTCAGGGTCGGGCAGCCAGGGGAGCTGCAGCGCGACCATCCGCTCGGGATAGGTGCCGGCCCACACGTCCACGTGCCAGTCGTTCCACGCCTTGACGAGGGCCAGGCCGAGGTCCTGGTCGCGGGTCCTGGCGAACGGCATGCCGGCCTGGGTCGCGAGCATGCCGGGGAAGCACAGGGCCGCCCAGACGCCCGCGCGGTCCATGTCGGCGATCCGCTCCTCGATGTCGTAGCAGCCGGGCCGCATGTCCTCGAAGCGGACGGGGTCGAGCGTCCACTGCTCCTTCGGCAGGCCCGCGCCGACGTCGAGCCCGGCGCACGGATAGGTCGTCCCGGCGTATCGCCACACCTGGTGGCCGGCGTCGGTCTCCACGACCTTGGGCGCCTGGTCCTTGTACTTCTCCGGCAGGCGGCCCTCGAAGAGATCAGACGGCTCGATCAGGTGATCGTCGACCGATATGATCACGTAGTCCCGCCGCCTCGGCTCTGGGTCGGGATGCAGCGGCGTCGTCACGGTAGTAAACGTTAGAGCCTAGGGATAACACCGAACAAGCTGCAAGGTCTCCGGTTGGTATCCGTTCGTTCACCGCGTGATGTCACGATCTTGTAAAGTCGCCCTGGTCGTGAGGGGCTCGGCGTCCTCCGCCGGGTCCTGGGGGGCCTCTCGGGCCGACTGGAGGTCGCGGGCCTCCCGCCGGATGAGGAGCGCCCAGCCGCCGACCGCCACGCCGATGAACAGCCACCACTGCACGGCGTAGGCCAGGTTGAGGCCACCGCCGCCGCCCACGTCGGGGGCCGGCACCGGCTCCGGCGCGGGGCCGCCCTGCGGTCGCTGCCCGGTCAGCTCCACGAACCCGCCGAACGGCCGGTACGGCAGGCCCTTCCCGATATCGGCCGTTTTGATGAGCAGGACCTGGCCGGGGGGCAGTCCGGAGCGGTTCCTGATGCCGGTGGAGTCCTCCGTCTCGGTGGGCCGGAGCCGTCCGGTGACCGTCACCTCGCCGGCCGGTGGTGGCGGAATCACGGGCGGCGCGTCGGCGGTCGCCCCCGCCGGCACCCAGCCTCGGTTGACCAGGACGGCTCCCTGCGGGGTGACCAGCGGCGTGACCACGTAGAACCCGAGGCGGCTGTTCTGGGTGCGCCGCCTCACCGCCAGCTCGTGCCCCGTGTCGTAGCGCCCGGTGACGGTGACCAGGCGGTACTTCACCGAGTCCGGCACGGCCGCGCCCACCGAGTCGAGCCGGGCCAGCGGCACCGGCGGCGTGCTCAGGTTGGCGGTGATCCGGCTGCTCGCGGCCGACCGCTCCTCGAACCGCCCGTACTGCCACTTCCCCAGGAAGAGGAAGGCGGGGATCAGCGCGAGCACGAGCAGGTGGAGCCCGACCCAGCGCGGCGTGAGGAGGAACCGGTACACGTGACCAGCCTAGGCAGAGGGGGGAGTGGTCCTGCTTCCAGCGTCCTCTCTCGGTCGAGCTGTCAGGCCACGCTGTCAGGCCGAGGCGCTCCACCGGGCGCCCGGGCCAGGGCGAGGCGTGACCTCACGAGGGCCGGCGACCTCGTGGCCCTCGGCGCAGCGCAGGTGCAGCCGGACGGGCGCGCCGCACTCGCGGTGGGTGACGATCATCGGAGCGCCGTCCGGGTCGGCCAGGTGGCGGTCGCCCCAGTGCATCAGCGAAATCATGATCGGGTAGAGGTCGAGGCCCTTCTGGGTGAGGCGGTACTCGTCGCGCTGCCGCTGCCCGGGCTCCTGGTAGGGCTCCTTGCGCAGCAGCCCCTCCGCCACCAGCCGGGCGAGCCGCGCGCTCAGCACCTGCCGGGGCGCGCCCGTGCCCGCCTGGAAGTCGGCGAAGCGCCGCACCCCGTTGAACGCCTCGCGCAGGACCAGGAACGTCCACTTCTCGCCGAGCACGGTGAGTGTCCGCTCGATCGAGCAGTTGTCCACCCGGTAGCGCCGCATGTCAGGCATCGTAAGTCCATTTGCGCCCGGCCCTTTGGCCGGATTTGCAGAACAAGGTTCTGTTGGGTCACCATTGACCACGTGAAAAGCGCGAAGAACGGGCGAGACGGCCGCACCCGGATCATCGAGGGCGCGTTGCGCCGCTTCAGCCAGGACGGTGTGTCCGCCACCACGCTCGCCAGCCTCCGCGAGGAGAGCGGTGTCAGCGTGGGAAGTTTCTATCACCACTTCACCAGCAAAGAACATGTTTTCGGCGTTTTGTACTCCGAGATCCTCCAGATGTACCAGGACGCCTTCGTCGGCGAGCTCATCCGCCACGAGGACGCCCGCAGCGGGATCGAGGCGATCGTCGCCCTCCACATGGCCTGGTGCGGCGAGCATCCCGAGCGGGCGCGGATCCTCATCAGCGAGCGGCCGCCCCGTCGCGAGGAGCCGGGCGGCCCCGAGGTCGCCGAGCTCAGGCGCACCTTCTTCCGCCAGGTGTCCGACTGGTGGCGGCCCCACATGAAGGACGGCCTGCTCCGGCCGGTCCACCCCACCATGTGCTACGTCCTGTGGCTCGGCCCGGCCCAGGAGATGTGCCGCCTGTGGTTCGGGGGGGCGCACCAGCCGACCGAGGAGGAGATCCGCGGGCTCGGCGAGGCCGCGTGGAACAGCCTCAGGATGCCCTGACCATCGGCGGGACCATCGGCGTGACGACCGGCGGGACCATCGGCGTGACGACCGGCGGGACCAGCGGAAGGCCGTGGGTGCGGACGCGCCAGACCCGCTCGTCGAGCGAGATGTCCAGCCGCAGGTCGTGACGCCGGCGGCGCATTCCCGGCACCCGGATCCGGTCGTGCACGTCATACCGCCCGCGCCGGACGTACCCGAAGCCGAGCTCTCCCGGATAGACGCGGATGTCGTCCCGGTTCCCGCAGCGCGGGCAGGTCCACGCGACGAGATCCCTGCCGCGGTTGTAGTCATGGCAGGCGCTGAAGAACTCGTCGGGGTGGAAGCGGGACTCGCAGGCCAGGCAGGGGATCATCATCGCGGGGTTCCTCGGGACGGCGGCTACCCGTCAGTCTTAGGACGGACCCCTTGACGGGGACTTGCAGCGCGCTTATCCCCGCGTGCGGTGATCAGCCGGACAAGGCCCGCCGGGCCGCCGGCTCACGATAGATTCGTTCCGTGGACGCCCCATCTGACCTGGTCCGACGGCTTCGTGACAGGTTCGTCGAGTCCGGCTACACGATCGACGGCGTGCGGGAGCGGCTGGGCGACATGGCCGCGTCGGCCCTGGCCCGCGAGGAGATCGTCCCCGCGATGCGCGCGACGAGGGACGGCGACCCGCTGGCCATGCTCATCCGCCTGTGGTGGCTGGGCGCACCGATCAGCATCGCCGCCGCCGACCTGCCGCTGCACGACCTGATCGAGGCCGGGCTGCTCGTCCGGCTCGGCGACGCCGTACAGGCCACGGTGCATCTGCAGCCGTGGGACACCGGCTCGGGCGCGCCCGCCTGGGTGGTCTCCGACCGCAAGGTGCGGCCCGGCGACCCCGCGATCCGGGGGGACCACGTCGTCGGCGCGGGCGGCGCGTCGGCCAACCTCGCGCAGCTCGGCGTGACGGGGCCCGTCGGCAGAGCGCTCGATCTGGGCACCGGCTGCGGCGTCCAGGTCCTGCACCTGGCCGGGCGGGCGGAGGAGATCGTCGCGACCGACGTGAACCGCAGGGCGCTGCGGCTGGCCCGGCTGAGCTGGCGCCTCTCCGGCGTCCCCGAGGTCGACGCCCGGGAGGGCTCGATGTACGACCCGGTCGCCGGCGAGCGCTTCGACCTGGTCGTCTCCAACCCGCCGTTCGTCATCTCGCCCGCGGCCCGGCTCACCTACCGCGAGTCCGGCTTCCGCGGCGACGACTTCTGCCGCGATCTCGTACGGCTCACGCCCCGGCACCTCGATCACGGGGGGCACGGCCGGTTCCTCGCCAACTGGCTGCACGTGAAGGGCGAGGACTGGCAGGACAGGGTGGGCGGCTGGCTGGCGGAGACCGGCTGCGACGGCTGGGCCGCGCAACGTGACGTGCAGGATCCCTCGGAGTACGTCGAGCTGTGGCTGCGCGACTCGGCCGAGCAGGGCACCTCGGCCTATCGGGAGCGGTACGACGAGTGGCTCGCGTGGTTCGAGTCGATGGACGTGACCGGCATCGGGTTCGGCTGGATCGCCCTGCACAACTCGGGCGCGATGGATCCGGTCGTCCGCGTGGAGGAGCTCCCCCAGCAGGTCGAGCTTCCCATCGGCGCGCAGGTCGAGGAGATCCTCGAAGCGATCAAGCTGGGCCACCGGATGACCGACGAGGCGCTGCTCGACGCGTTCCTCGCCGTGGCCGACGGGGTCGTGGAGGAGCGGATGGGCCCACCCGGCGCGGACGACCCGTCGCGGATCGTCCTCCGGCAGACCCGGGGGCTGCGCCGTACGACCGCCGTGGGGACGGTGGAGGCGGCGCTCGCCGGGGTGTGCGATGGCGAGCTGCCGGTGCGGCCACTGCTCGCGGCGATCGCCGAAATCCTCGGTGATGACCCCGCCGACCTGCTGCGACGCGCGCCGGAGACGCTGCGGCCGCTCATCGCCGAGGGCTACTTCCGGGTTGCAAGCACGCGTTGATCGGACGTTGACCGCGAACCGCGACCCTGGTCATGGGCGCGGGTCTGGGGGGTTTCGAGATCCGCGCCAAGTCCGGCCGGCCGTCCTAGTGAGGCGGCTAGCCGTCACCAGGCGCTCCGGAAGCACCGGGCCCCCTGCGCACCTGGTGGTGGTCCGACGGCCGGCCGGGCGTCCCCAACCTTTCGCCGCGCCGGCACAGGAAGGCGCGGTCCTTCGGGAGCGGAGACAGCGTGATCAACCACGTCCGGATGACGCGGATGGACGACGACCTACGCGAGGACCTGCGCGGTGACCTACGTCTCGACCTGGTCGAGCTCCAGGAGGAGGGCCCGGACGTCCTCGGCCTCGGGGGAGCCGAGCCGGGTGAAGAGGTCGAGGGCCTTGACTAGGGCGTCCCGTCCGCGCTGGGTCTCGCCCATGCCGCGCAGGGCCTTCCCGAGCGCGGCCAGAGACTGCGCCTCGCCGTACGGGTGGGTGATCTCGCGGCTGACGGTCAGCGCCTGATCGGCGTGCCGCGCCGCCTCCGCGAACCGCCCGGCCGCGATGAACGTGGCCGCGAGCCGGTAGCAGACCCGCTGCTCCCACACCCGCTGGTTGCTGGCCCGGAAGAAGGCCAGGCACTCGGCGTGGTGGACGACGGCCTCGTTGAGCCGGCCGACGTAGGACAGGACGGTGCCGAGGTGGTAGCGCGCGCGGGCGACGCCGGCGCCGCTGCCGATCTCCGTGAAGATGGCCAGGCCCCGCTCGGACGCGGCGATGGCGTCCTCCGGATGCCCGAGGCCCATGTGGTCGCGGGCGGAGTAGCTCAGCACCAGAGCCTCGCCCGCCGGGTTGCCGACCTCGCGGTAGACGGTCGTCGCCCGGTCGAACCATTGGAGGGCCTCGGTGTGGCGGCGCTGCCGCCCGGCCACCACCGCGAGGGCGTTGCACGTCTCCCCGAGCACGATGTGGTCCCCGGTGTCCTCCCCGAGCGCCCGCGCGGCCAGGAACTGCTCCTCGGCCTCGGCGAGCCGGTTCGCCCCGAACAGGACGCGCCCCAGGACGTAGCGGCAGCGCATCTCACTGCGCCGGTCGCCGACGCGCCGCGTGGCGTCCAGCATCGCCGCGACGCGTTTTTCGAACTCCCGCTGGTTCGTGCCCGACTCCAGCAGCGGCTCCATCGCGAGCAGCAGGTCGGCCGCGGGGAGGAGGTCCTCCCCGCCGCTCGCCGACTCGGCGGCCTGGCCGATGGCGGCGAACAGGTCCTCGGCCTCGACCGACAGCCAGGCCACGGCCTCGTCCGCCGACGAGAACGTGTGGCCGTGCGGCCCGATCACCATGAGGTTGTCCGCGACCGCGCTGCCCTCGTACGCGAGCCGGTGGGCCGACCGCGCGGAGGCCAGATAGAAACCCAGCAGGCGCCGCAGCGCGAGCGCCCGGGCCGCCGGGTCGTCGGTGTCCTCCGCCTGCCGCCGGGCGAAGAGCTTGAGCAGGTCGTGGAAGCGGTACCGCCCGGGAGCCGGGGCCTCCAGCAGGCTGGCGTCGACGAGCGACTCCAGCAGGTCCTCCGCGCCGACCGGGCTCAGATCCAGTACGGCCGTCGCCGCGAGGACGGAGATGTCCGACCCGGCGGGCAGCGAGAGCAGCCGGAACGCCCTGGCCTGCTGGGGGTCGAGCTGGCCGTAGCCCAGCGCGAAGGTGGCGGAGACCGCCAGGTTGCCGATCTTCATCTCGTCGAGGCGGCGGCGCTCGTCGGCGAGCCGGGGGACGAGGGAGGCCACCGTCCAGGAGGGGCGGGCGGCGAGCCGGGCCGCCACGATGCGGACCGCCAGCGGAAGGAAGCCGCACGCGGCGACCACGTCCATGGCGGCGGCGCGCTCGGCGGCCACCCGCTCCGGCCCGGCGACGGCCCCCAGGAGCGAGAGCGCCTCGTCGGGCTCCATCACGTCGAGGTCGATGAGCCGCGCCGACGGCAGGTCGGCCAGCTTGCCCCGGCTCGTGATGATCGCCGCGCAGCCGGGCGAGCCGGGCAGCAGGTGCTCGACCTGCTCGGCGTCGCGGGCGTTGTCGAGCAGCACGAGCATGCGGCGGTCGGCCAGCAGCGACCGGAACAGGGCCGACCGGTCCGCCAGGCCGTCGGGGATGACGTCGACCGGGATGCCGAGGGCCCGCAGGAACGCCACCAGCGCGGTCTCGGGCGGGGTCGGCTCCTGGCCGTATCCGCGCAGGTCCGCGTAGAGCTGGCCGTCGGGGAACAGGTCGTCGGCCAGATGGGCCACGTGGACGGCGAGCGTCGTCTTGCCCACGCCGCCGATGCCGGACATGGCGGCGACCGGCACCCCCTCACCGCCGCCGCGGAGCAGGCCGAGCAGCCGGTGGACGAGCCCGGCGCGGCCGGTGAAGTCGCTCACGGCGGCCGGAAGCTGCGCAGGCTTCGGCATCTCGACGGCCGGCTCGTGCTCCGCCGCGTCGTCCTCGCCGTTCTCCGCCGGGGGTGTGGGCCGTACGGGCGCGAGCCGTACGAGATCAGGGGTCTTGGCGAGCGTGAGGGTCGGGTCGGCGGCCAGGATGCGGCGGTGCAGCTCCGTCAGCTCGGTGCCCGGCTCGATCCCGAGCTCCTCGATCAGGGCGTCCCGGGTGTCGGTGAACACGGACAGGGCCTCGGCCTGCCGCCCGCAGCGGTAGTACGCCAGCATGAGCTGGGCGCGCAGCCGCTCGCGCAGCGGGTGGTCCGCGGTCAGGGCGATCAGCTCGGAGACCACCTCGGCGTGCCGCCCCAGCTCCAGGTCGAGCTCCATCAGTGTCTCGACGGTCGCCATGCGGCGCTCGATGAGCCGGTCGCGCTGGTGGTCGGCGTACGGCCCGACCGCGCCGGCCAGCGGCTCTCCCGACCAGAGGGCGAGGGCGTCACGCAGGAGGCGGGCCGCCTCGTCCGTCCGGCCGGATCGGCGGGCGGCCTCCGCGGCGGCGGCTTCGCGCTCGAAGACGCCGAGGTCGAGCCTGGCCGTCTCCAGGCGCAGCGCGTAGCCGCGCCCGACGGAGGTGAGCAGCTCGGGACGGGTCCGGGGGGAACGTTCCGGCTCCAGGACGGTCCGGAGGCGGGAGACGTAGGTGCGCAGGGCGCCGAGCGCGCGAGGGGGCGCGTCCTCGCCCCACACCGCGTCGATCATCTCGGTCGGCGTGACCGCGCGACCCTCCCGGAGGAGCAGCATCGCGAGGATCGAGCGCTGCAGGGGCGTGCCCAGATCGAGCTCGACGCCGCCGCGCCAGGCCAGGACGGGTCCGAGCACGGCGAAGCGGAGGCCGTCCTCGGTGACGTCATCAGGCATGTGCGCTTTTCTCCAATGGCAAGTTTTCCGACCAAATGATAGATCCCGCGGCGCGGGACCAATAGGGAAGGGCTCTGTCGTTAATCCACGCGTTGATCGGCCGTTGATCGGGCGTTGAGCGCCGATCGCCATCCTGAGATCACCGAGGCATGGCCCCTGCGGGGGCGGCCATGTCTTGGTTCAGGGGTCTCGTCAGGGGTCTGAAAGCGGCTTGCAAACGGGTGTCAGGCCGGTGAAAGCGGCTTGCAGGCGGTCGGCCGTATCAATGGCTTGCACCCGGAAAGCAGCCGGGGGATCGTCCTCAACCACAGGAGAACCGAAATGCGTCGCTCCGTCCGCACCGTCATTGGTCTCGCCGCCACGACCGCCGCCCTCGCCATCGGCGTCCCGGCCCTCTCGACGGCCGCCAACGCCTCCACGGCCTCGGCCGCCTCCGCCTCGTCCGACTACGACGGCTACTGGGGCCCGTACTGGTCGAGCAACCACCTCGCCAAGGCCAAGGGCTACATCGACGTCAACTACGACGACGACGAGTCCAACAGCGTCCACATCACCGGCAAGCTGTGGGACCTCGACCACCGCACCGAGGGCGAGGGTGGCAAGTGCGCCTACATCAAGTTCCGCGTCCAGAACTGGGACGACGAGGAGGACGACTGGTCCTCGAGCTTCAAGTCGTACAAGTACTGCGGGGCCGGCGGCTACAAGCAGTTCAGCTTCTACCGCTACGACGTCGCGCAGGTCCAGGCCAAGGTCTGCCAGATCGGTCTGCACAGCAGTTACCCGGTGAAGTGCGGCTCGTGGAACGACCTGTACAACGCCTACGACGACGACTACGACTACGAGGCGTGACGGCACCCGGGGCAACCCGACCGCACCCGACCGCCTGATCGCACTCACACAGACGCGGCCCGTCCCCTCTTCAGGGGGCGGGCCGCGCCGCTTCCATACGTTCCGTTGGTTCCGTGTGGTCGAAGGGTCAGGCGGCCGCTTCCACGAGGCTCAGCCTCGCGCGGAGACGTTCTCGAAGGGCGGGCCATTCGGGACGGAGGATCGAGTAGTACGCCGTATCTCGGACCGTGTCGTCGGCGCCTCGGCTGTCCGCTCGTCGCACACCGTCCAGGTGCGCGCCGAGGGCCTCGATGGCGGCCCGGGATCGGGTGTTGCGTACATCGGCCTTAAGGGTGATCCGGTGAACCTGCCAGGTCTCGAACGCGAGGGAGAGCATCAGGAACTTGCTCTCCCTGTTCACACCGGTTCCCTGGGCCGACGCCGCGAGCCAGGTGTAACCGATGTCCGCCACGGACGGGACCTCGCCGACCACACCCTTGGTACCGGGAGGCCAGGGCATGGGCCCCTGCCAGTACTCCAGGTTCATCAGACGGGTGGCACCGACCACACGGTCGGTGTGCAGCCACCGGATGGCGAAGGGCATCGTGCGGCCCTCCGCCTGCTCAGCCAAGGCGGCCTCCACATAGGAGACCATCTCTTCCCGGCCAGCGGGAACGCGAGTGAAGGCGTACGTCGAACGGTCTTCACTCGCCGCGGCGACGAGGTCGTCGAGCACCGCGAGGCTGAGCGGTTCCAGGCGCACGGAGCGCCCGGACAGGGTGACAAAAGCGGGCATGAGCACATGATGGGGTCTGCGTAACTTGGCTGGAACCAAATGACACGAGGCATCTTGTGTGGCCTCAGGTTAACCTAGCCGCCCGTCGACAAAATCGCAGGTCAGAGGCACAAATTCGAGCGGGCCGCCCGGCCGTGCCGGGTAAAGATTTGGGCAATGATCACAAACGGCCTCAGGGGGTGCCGAGCCAGGCCGGGAGGGCCTGCTTCAGGGCGCCGAGGTCCCCCTGATCCGCGTCCGCGGCCCAGGCCACGAACCCGTCTGGCCGCACGAGCAGTCCGGCCAGCTCGGGCCGCTCGGGCACGGGGGTCCGGCCGCATGAGCGCCACCTGGGCGCGCGTCCAGTCCAGCACCCAGGCGCCGGTTCATGCCCCTTCCCACCGCGATAATCGGAAAGACGGGCACGAACCCCCGCTTCCGGGGGCCCGTGACCGCCTAGCAGTCGACCAGCTCGGGCTTCTGGTTGAGGATCTGGGCGCGCGGGGTCACGAACTCCTCATAGGCGTCCGTGGCCGCCGGGTGGAAGACGGCGACCCGGTGGCAGTTCTGGAACGCGAGCCGTACGCCGAAGTGCCGTTCGAGCGCGCCGCGCATGGCGTCGCTCGCCAGGCAGCGCAGGAGCTGGCCGCGGGCGGCCTCGTCCGGCGGCGGGACCTGGTTGTCGGCGAACTCGGCGCCGGACCGGTCACGGCGCTCGGCCAGCTCGCCGATCGTCGCCCAGGCGTACGGCAGCGACTCGCGGACGCAGGCGACGAACGCCTCGTCGTCGATCTCCCCGGTGCGAGCTTGGTCGAGCAGATCGTTCGGAACGGTCAGCGACATGTGGCTTCTCCTCTCGGAGCCGATGGGATTCCTCACGGCGCCGCGACGGCAGGGCCGTACACGAAGCCGGGGTCGATCTGTGCGGTGAGGTCCTCGCCGGTGGCCCGGTTCGCCCAGGCTCCGGCGTTCTTGATGTGGAATTCGGCCGCCTGCCTGCCGTACTTCTCCCAGTCCTTCGGCTGGGCGTCCAGGTGGGCCAGGAGCGTGCCGAGCGCCTGGTGGTTGGCGGGCTCCAGGGCCGCGAGCGTGAACGGCCTGCCCTGCTCCATCGCGCGCACGGCGGGGGAGTGCTCGAACCAGGTCAGCAGGTCGTCGCCGGCGTGCTCGCGCAGGAAGTCGACGTCGCCCGGTGACTGGATCTTGTTGCCCACGACCGCGATCCGGACGTCGAAGTCGGCGGCGTAGTCGTGGTACTGCCGGTAGACGCTCACGCCCTGCCTCGTGGGCTCGGCGACCAGGAACGTGAGGTCGAACCGGGTGAACAGGCCGGAGGCGAAGGAGTCGGCCCCGGCGGTCATGTCGACGACCACGTATTCGCCCGGGCCGTCGACCAGGTGGTTCAGGTAGAGCTCCACCGCGCCGACCTTGGAGTGGTAGCAGGCGACGCCGAGATCGTCCTCGGTGAAGGGCCCGGTGACCATGAGCGAGACGCCCTCGACGTCGCGGGACGGGAAGAACGGATCGTCGAGGCGGACGAGGCGGGAGCCCCGGCCGGGCGGGGTGGTCTTCACCATCGCCGCGGCGTCGCGGATCAGCGGGTTGTCGCCGCGGAGGTAGTCCTTGATCTCGCTGATCATGCCGCCCAGTGGCTCGGGAACGGCCGTCGCGCCCAGCGCCAGGCCGAGATGCTGGTTGATGTCGGCGTCCACCGCGACGACCGGACCCCGCTGTGCCGCATACCTCGCGAACAGCGACGACAGGGTCGTCTTCCCGCTCCCGCCCTTGCCGACGAACGCCACCCGCACGAGATCGTCACCTCATCTGATGATGAAAACCATTGCCATTTTCGCTCGATGGCAATCATGGCACACCGCGACCGCGCGGACACGGTGATTCGCGGTCGTGGCGTCCGGTTTCAGGCGGGCAGGCTTCGAGCCGGCCTTCAGGCCGAGGGCGGCGGCTGGAAGAGCGTGAAGACCTTGATGAGAGTGGGCCGCAGGCGGTCCCAGTCGTCGGCCATGGTCGTCCAGGTGAGCACGCTCGTGGTGGTGCCCGCCGAGATCACCCGGCGGAACTGGTGGTAGGCGACCCCCTTGGTCAGATGGGTGTCCGCCGACGCCTTCCGCTGCGTCCAGGTGAACTCCCAGTCGGCCGCCGTGCCGTACTTGCTGGTGACGGTCTTGAGGCGGAGCTTCCGGTAGGCCTTCACGCTCGGGTAGAGGATCGCCTCGGCCTCGTGGAGCGCTCCCAGCGGGTCGGTCCCGCTCTGGCCGGTGACCTCGATGTTGAGCTGGGCCCGGCCCTCGGGGTCGAGCCACCGCGTGGAGTAGTCGGTTTGTTCGAGGGTCCAGTCCTTCGGCACCCCGGCACGCCAGCCCGCGTCGGCCTTGTGCCACTTCAGCTTGAGCTTCGTCACCTGCACCGGGCTCGAAGACGGTGTGGGCGCCAGTGATGACGCGACCGGAGACACGGTGGCCGCGAGCGGGATCGCCGATTCGGTGACGCCGGTTCCGGGGCGCAGCACCGCCCAGCCGCCCACCGCTCCGGCGACCAGCGCCGCCGCCGCGATCCCCGCGATCAGTCTCGTACGGCTCCCGCCCGCAGGAGCCGCCTGAGGGGCGGCCACGGGCTCGATCGCGGCCAGCAGGCGGTCGGCCGCCTCGGGGGTCAGCCGCTTCTTCGGGTCCCGCGCGAGCAGCCCCTGGACGACCGTCCTGAGCGCGTCGGGAACGCCGTCCAGAGTGCCGGTGGGCCGCCGCCCGGTGACGGCCAGGTGGAGGACGGCGCCGAGAGACCACAGGTCCGACGCCACGGTGGGGACCCCGCCCCCAGTCCCCCCGGTGCCGGAGCCGCTAGCCCGCTCCGGGGCGAGGAACGCGGACACGCCCCGGGCGACGCTCGCCGGATCGCCGTGCGCGGGCGACCGCTCGGCGGCGGCCCGGGCGAAGGCCGGATCGGCGGCCAGGGCCCCCGTCCCGAAGTCGGCCAGGAGCACCCGCCCGTCGTGTCCGACGAGCACGTTGGACGGCCGGACGTCGCCGTGCCGCACGCCGGACGCGTGGGCGTAGGTCAGCGCGGCCAGGATCTTCCTGACGATCGGCGCGGCCTTCTCGGGGGTGAGCGGGCCGTCGCTCGCGACGATGCCGTCGAGCGAGCGCGAGCGGACCAGCTCCATGACGAGGTAGGGGACGCCGTCCTCCTCGGCCACGTCGTAGACGGCCGCGATGCTGGGGTGGCGGAGCCGTTCGGCCTGGCGGGCCTCGCGGGCGACGCGCTGGGCGAGCTCGATCCGCCGGCTCTCCCGGAGGTCGGAGGGGAGGAGCACCTGCCTGACGGCCACGGGCCGGTCCAGAAGGGTGTCGTGGGCCTCCCAGACGATGCCCATGCTGCCCTGGCCGAGAGCGCGCACCAGCCGATATCGCTTGACGATCAGCTGCCCCGCAGTACCCATCCCGCCTGCCTCTACACCCGGGCAAATATCACTGAATGCGGAGTCTTCCACAACTAAAGGGGCGGAAGGGAACCACTTGCGATATGGGCCAGCGTGATCTCTGTGAGGGTCGCGTGCTCATACTGGCGCAGGGCCGTCCAGACGTCGGCGAGCGGCTCGGCGACCCCCGGGAACCGCTCGCTGTCCTGGGAGACTCCCTCCACGACCACGATGATGTCGGCGAGGCTGATCTCCGTGGCGGGGCGGGCGAGCCAGTAGCCGCCGTCGGGGCCGCGCTGGCTGTGGATCAACCCGGCGCGGCGGAGCTGGAGCAGGATGTTGTCCAGGAACCTCCGGGGGATGTCCTGGGCGGCCGCGATCTTCTCCGCGGGCACCGGTCCGGGCGGTGCCGCCGCCAGCTCGGCGGCGGCACGCAGGGCGTACTGCGTCCGGGCGGAAAGCCGCATCTGCTACACGGAGCTCAGGGCCAGCGACCGGCTCCCGGGATTGGGCCTGACGTTGACGACGTCGCCCGGTTGGAGCGACATCTGCTCGGCGAATCCCCGCGTCACCTGAACCCATGCCTCCTGGCCCGCGATCTCCAGCTCCACCCGGACCTCGAAGCCGAGCCGGACGATCCGGGAGACCGTGGCGACCGTGCTCCCCTCGGCCGGGGTGGCGCTGATCTCGATGTCGTGCGGGCGTACGAGACTGCCGCCGATCTCGGTGACCGGGCCGAGGAACCGCATCACGAACGGGTTCGCCGGGTGGTCGTACACCTCGGCCGGACTGCCGACCTGCTCGACGGCGCCGTTGGCGAGCACGACGATCGTGTCGGCCACCTCGATCGCCTCCTCCTGGTCGTGCGTGACGAAGACCGTGGTGACGTGCACCTCGTCGTGCAGGCGGCGGAGCCACGTGCGCAGCTCCTTGCGCACCTGCGCGTCGAGCGCCCCGAACGGCTCGTCCAGGAGGAGCACCTCGGGCTCGACCGCCAGGGCGCGGGCGAGGGCCATCCGCTGGCGCTGCCCTCCGGAGAGCTGCGACGGGTAGCGGTCGGCCATCTTCTCCAGGTGGACGAGCTCGAGGAGCTCCATGACCCGTTTGCGGATCTCGTCCTTGGGCCGTTTGCGGATCTCCAGCCCGAAGGCCACGTTGCGGAAGACCGACAGGTGCTTGAACGCCGCGTAGTGCTGGAAGACGAACCCCACGTTGCGCCGCTGCGGGGACAGGCGGGTGGCGTCGACCCCGGAGATCATCACGGTGCCGGTGTCGGGCTGCTCGAGCCCGGCGATGACGCGCAGCAGCGTCGACTTCCCGCCGCCGCTCGGGCCGAGCAGAGCCGTGAGCGACCCCGACTCGACATCGATGGACACCTCGCGCAGGACGGGTGTCGTCCCGAACGACTTGTTCACGTCGCGTACTTCGATGGCCATGGGGTTCAATCCTTCGGGCGCAGGAGCTTGGTGAGCAGCAGGGTGATCACGGCGATGAGCGCGAGGGCCGTCGCCGCGGCGAAGGCGGCGGGCTGGTCGAAGTTCTGGAACCGCTCCTCGACGAAGAGCGTGAGCGTCTGGGTCTGGTCGACGAGACGGCCGGAGACCACGGCCACCGCGCCGTACTCGCCGAGCGACCGGGCCAGGCACAGCACCACGCCGTACGCCAGGGCCGACCGGATGCCGGGAAGCGTGATGCGGCGGAACGCCTGCAGCCGGCTGGCTCCCAGGGTGTGCGCGGCCTGCTCCTGCTCGTCGCCGAGCTCCTCCAGGACGGGCACCACCGCCCGGACGACCAGGGGCAGCGACACGAACACGGTGGCCAGCACCATGCCCGGAGTGGAGAAGATGACCTGGATTCCCCAGCTCTCCAGCAGGCCGCCCATGGGGGAGTACCTGCCGTAGACCAGGATGAGGGCCAGGCCGACGACGACCGGCGAGACGGCCATCGGCAGGTCGATCAGCGCGTTGAGCAGCCGCTTGCCGGGGAACCGGTGCCGGACGAGCAGGATGGACGCGCCGATCCCGAAGATCGTGTTGGCCACCACCGCCCACAGCGCGACGGTGAGCGTGACCTGGAAGGCGTGCACCGCCGACGGCGAGGTCAGCGCGTCGAAGAACGGGCCGAGCCCGGCGCCGAAGGTCCGCCAGATGATCAGACCCACCGGGAGGACCAGCAGGAAGAGCAGGTAGACCAGCGCGAGCGTGCGGAGGCCCCATCGAGACAGACGCGGCTTAGCCACGGCGGCTCCCCCAGCGTTGCAGGAGATCGAGCGAGATCAGCGCGACCAGGGCCACGACCAGCAGGACCGTGGAGATCGCCGCCGCCCCGGTCGTGTTGTCGCCCTCGATCTGGCTGAAGAGGTTGACGGCCGCCACCTGGGTCTTGAACGGGAGGTTTCCCGAGATCAGGACCGTCGAGCCGAACTCGGCGATCGACCGGGTGAACGCCAGGGCCGTGCCGGACAGCATCGCCGGGACGAGATTTGGCAGGATGATCCGCCGGAAGGTCTGGAACGCGCTCGCGCCGAGAGAGGCCGCGGCCTGCTCCATGTCCCTGTCGAGCTCCAGGAGCACGGGCTGGACCGTCCGTACGACGAAGGGCAGCGTGACGAAGAGCAGGGCGAGCACGACGCCGATCCTGCTGTAGGCCAGGTTGACCCCGAGCGGGCTCTCGGGACCGTACAGCGCGAGCAGGACGAGGCCGGCGACGATCGTCGGCAGCGCGAACGGCAGGTCGATGAGCGTGTCGACGATCCCCTTGCCGGGGAACCTGTCGCGGACGAGCACCCAGGCGATGATCGTCCCCATGACGAGGTTGATCAGCGCGACGATCACGGAGGCGCCCACGGTGAAGGTGAGCGCGGCCCACGCGTCGGGAGTCGTGACGGCCCGCCAGAAGTAGCCAAGACCCTGGTCGGCGGAGCGCCACACCACGACGGCGAGCGGGATGAGCACGATCAGGCTCATGTACAGCACGGCCGAGCCGAGGCCCAGTGCCGTGCTCCCGCTCACCGGGAAGCGCGAACGCGCCCGCGCCCCCGCACCCGGCGAGCCGGGTGCGGGGGCGGGACGGACAGCGGTGTCGGTGGTCACGTCGTCACTTCTCGGTCGCCACTCCGAGCTTGCGCTCGATTTCGGCGACCTTGCCGGTCTTCGGGTCGAAGAAGTCGGTCGTGATCTTCGGCCAGCCGCCGAGGTCGTCGATGGTGAACAGCTGCGCCGGCTGCGGCCAGGTGAAGCCCGTCACGCCCTCGGCCACGGGGCGGTAGCCGTTCTTCGCGAAGATCGTCTGAGCCTCGACCGAGTAGAGGTACTTCAGGAAGGCCGCGGCCTCCTTGGGGTGCGCGGAGTTCTTCGTCACGGCGACCGGGTTCTCGATCAGGATGGTCGAGTCCGGGATCGTGTAGTCGAGCTCCTGCTTGTTCTGCTGGGCGAAGATCGCCTCGTTCTCGTAGGTGAGGATCGCGTCGCCCTTGCCGCCGGTGAAGGTCTGGAGCGCCTTGCGGCCGCTGTCGTCCTGGACGGGCACGTTCTTGAGGAGCGAGTCGAGGTACGTCAGGCCCGTGGCCTGGTCGGTCCCCTTGCTCGACTTGGCGCCGTAGCCCGCGAGCAGGTTCCAGCGGGCGGCCCCCGAGGTGAACGGGTTGGGCGTGATGACCTCGGTGCCCGGCTTGATCAGGTCATCCCAGGTCTTGATGCCCTTCGGGTTGCCCTTGCGGGTGCCGATGACCACGACGGACTTGGTCAGGAAGCCCTTCGTGGCGTTCTTGTTCCAGTCGTCGGCGACGATGCCCGCCTTGACGAGCCGGGTGATGTCCGGCTCCAGCGAGAACTCGACGATGTCCGCCTTGAGCCCGGCGGCCACCGCGCGGCTCTGGTCGCCGGACGCGCCGTACGACTGGGTGAAGGTGATGTTCTTGCCCTCGGGCGTCTTCTGGAACGCCGCGATGATGTCCTTGTAGGCCGCCTGCGGAGTGGAATATGCGACCAGCGACAACTGGACCTTGCCGTCCCCCCCGGCAGAGCTGTTCCCTCCCCCGCAGGCGGTCACCAGGGCGGTGGTCGCCACGGCAGCGGCCGCGATACCCCTGAGCCTGCGCACTCTCATGCCCGTCTCCTTGATTCCTACTAAATAAGTCGGTTTCGTCGAATTAAAGTCCAGCCGCGGATTCCCGTCAAGTTGGGTGGGTTTTTGTTATACGGCTGTTCCCAAGCCGATGTGCGTGTGGTCAACCCCAGGCCAGAAGCGGCCGGGCCTCGCTGTGCCTGCCGTACGGAATGTCCCTGAATGTCCCCTGGATGCGTCCCTGGCATGTGCCCGTCCATAGGGACTCGTAACGGCCCAGTGACGAGGCGTCCACTGGCGGTGAGCTGTGACCGCAGGGGTACGGCTGTCGCTGTGATTTGAGTGACTGATGTGAAATTTCCGGACAAGTGGTGTCGGATTCTGCTATGAAGATCTGTTAGCACCGATTCGCTAAAGGAAGGACCGCAATGATCCCCCCGGTCCCCGAGGAGCTGCCCGAGCAGACCGGCCCGCTGGTGCGGCCGTACATTTCCGCCAACGGGCAGTACGGCACGGAAGGCGACCGGTTCTGGTCGGAGGAGCTGGACGACATGGCCGTACGCCCCGGGCAGAGCTCGGCCCCTCGAACGGCCGCTCCGGACCGTGGCGGGGCGGCTCCCGAGGTCGCGGGCGGCGACCTTCTCTCCGAGGAGTGGGTGAGGCGGTCTCCGGCCGCGGACTCCTTTGACCCCCTTTCGTTCGCTGACCGCTCGTTCGCTGACCGCGCTTCCGGGGCCGAGCGGGTGACGGCAGATCCCGCCGACACGCTGGACGGCCTGAGCGCGCCCGAGGGCAGGCGCGACCGGGATGACCGCGAGAGCCTCGGTCACCCCGAGAGTCCACGGAACCCGGAAAGCCCGGAAAGTTCGGAGAATCGTGACGACCTGGGGGGTCTGGTTGACGGGGCCACCGAGCCGGGCGGCTTTCTCGGGTCCGGCTGGCGGGGCGGCGAGGACCCCGAGGAGGCCGAGGACAGCCGGCGAAAGGGCGTGCTGCTCCGGGCGGGGGCGATCTCCGTGGCGGTCGTCGGCGCCATCTGGGTGCTGACCGCGTGGATCGGCCAGCCGTCCGACGCCGCGTGTCCGTCCGGCGGCGACTGCGCCGCCCGGGCGCCCGTCTCGTCCCCGGCGGCGATCACGGCGACCGAGGCGGGTAGCGAGCCGGACGTGACGCCCGACGACCCGGTCCCCACCGAGGCCGTAACCACGGCGCCGACGACCTCCTCCCCGGGCCGCGTTCTTGTCACGGCGCCGCCCACCACGAAGGCGCCCGCGTCGCACAGGCCCTCCCCCAAGGCGCCCGCCACGTCGAAGCCGCCCGTTGTCGTGGACGGGTCGACGGAGTCGCCCGCGCCTCCGTCCAGCGGCCCGACGCAGCCGACGACCGCTCCCACGACCGCTCCACCGTCCAGCCCGCCGGACCCGCCGCGACACGACGGCGGCCTGTTCGGCTGGCTGTTCTGACCCCTTGGCGCGGACGGGGCTTTATGAGGCCGTGCAGCTGTCCTGGGTGGCGTCGAAACCCTCGACGTCATCCAGGGTCTTGGGGGGCTTCATGCCCTGCCAGTCGGCCCCCAGGACCAGGACGAGCGTCTGGGTCTGCCCGTTCTTGACCATGTAGGTGGTCGACTTCTTCAGCTCGCGGAAGAGTCGCGGCGCGCGGCCCTCCCCGTTCGGGGTGTACTTGATCACCGTTTTCGCGTACTGCTTCCTCGCGGGCGCGATCTTGACGATGTGGTAGCCGCGCTGCTCCAATTCGGCGGCGACCTGGGTGCCGAGGCCCTGCGAGCCCGTGCCGTTCTCGACGACGATGTGGATCTGCGACTTCGGGATCTTCTGTTCGCCGCTCTTGACGTTGTGGCTGATCTGGTCGGCCGCGACCATCTTGAACAGGCGATCCGCCTGCGGGTGCACCCATTCCACCCGGCCGGGACTGGTCACCGAGTAGCGCCAAGGAGTCGTGACGAACCTGATCTGCCCCGCGGTGAGGCCCTTCGCGCTCATCGCGAGGTCCTTCATGACGCCCAGTGAGAGGTCGGGATCGGTGGTGATGGACTTCGTCACCGCGTCGAGGAAGCCGAAGAGCGCCGTGGGGTTGGTCAGCGTCTCGCCGCTCATCGCCTTCTTGGCCATCGAGGCGAGGAACATCTGCTGCCGCTGGATCCGCCCGATGTCGGAGCCGTCGCCGAGGCTGTAGCGGGCCCGGACGTAGCCCAGCGCCTGCTCTCCCCTGAGAATCTGCTTCCCGGCCGGCAGGTGGAGGAGCGCCTTCTTGTCGTTGACCGCCTCGGGCAGGCAGACCTGGACGCCGCCGATCGCGTTCACCATGGCCTTGAACCCGGTGAAGTCCACCTTCACGAAGTGGTCGATGTGGATGCCGGTCAGCGCCTGGATGGTCTTCCAGGTGCAGGCGATGCCGCCGGAGTTGAACGACTCGTTGATCATGCCGATGTGCGGGCGCTGTCCCGGCACGCCCTTCTTCGGCGCGCAGGCCGGAAGCTGGACGAGCGAGTCGCGCGGAAAGCTGATCAGGAGCGCGCCGTCCCGCTTCGGGGAGATGTGGGCGAGGATGATCGTGTCGGTCCGCTCCCCGGGGAACTTGCCATATTTGGCGTTGGCTCCGTTGCGCTGGTCGGAACCGACGATCAGGATGTCCATGGCCTTGCTGATCTTGATGGGCTGGGTCCCGAGATCCGCCTTGGTCACCTGCTCATGCCGCACGTTGCCGCTGAGCTTGACGTATCCCGTGACCACGAAGGTCGCGGCTCCCACCAGTACGCCCAGGGCCGCCGACAGCGTCACCCACAACCACGCCCGCCACCTGGGGACAATGCGAGACGGCGCCGGGAGGTCCTCCGTCGGGGGCGCAGGACGGACGTCGACGAGACCCACGTTTCTTGACTCCTGAGGGTCGGACCGGGGCTTTCACCCGAGTCGAGAGCCAACAGCGGCAAAACCGGCCCAAGTGTAGCGATCGAGGCTGAAGGTCAGGTTTCACGCTCTCGAAAGCGGGCTGCAAGCGGTGATCAAGCGTCCGCTCATATCACTGTGACGTATGAGAAACCCGAAAGGTTGTGAAAAATGCTGCGCACGGCATACGTCATCGGCGTTGGGGCCGGACTCACCCTGCTGATCGGCGGCGTCTACGGCATGACCTCGTTGTACACGATGTCTTGGGGTGTGCCGGCCTTCATCGTAGGGCTGTTCGTGACGATCATCAGCTCGATCGTCCTCATCACCAAGCTCGTCAACGGCCAGGGCCCGGCCACCGGCGTCCTCGGCCAGATGAAGAGCTTCCTCGGCACGGGCAACAAGGACCTCATCGGCACCGGAGTCCCGGCGCAGGCCCTCATCACGTCGATGCGAGACACGGGCACATCGGTGAACGACCAGCTCGTCGTCGCGTTCGACCTTCAGGTCCAGCCGGCCGACGGCGTGCCGTACGTGGTGAGCCACCGGCAGATCCTGCCCCGGCTCCTGATGGGCGCCGTGCTCCCCGGCAGGCTGGTCCGCGTCTGGTCCGACCCCGCCAACCCCCAGCGCCTCGCCATCGACTGGTCGGCCCTCCCTACCCAGGCCCAGCAATCCTGACCCCCGGCTGCGCGGCGTGGACCTGACCCCGGCTGCGCGGCGTGGGACCTGGCGTCCCTCGGCGGGGCGCGGGAGCTGACGCGGGCTGCGCGGCGCGGCCTGACCCCTGGCCCGCACCCCCTCCACGAGGCGGCTCCCGCGACTTGCCTCCAGCAGTCGGCCTCCACGACTCGCCGCCGCGCGGCATGGCGAGTTGCCCTGCCATCCGCTGCGCTGAGGTTGTGCTGCGCTGGTGAGCGCGCCGGTTGCGTCTGATCCGCGTCCGCTCAGTTCTCAGACGCGGTAATTTTGTGACATATACCTTTATCAGCTGAGGGGCTACTCGTATGGCAGGTGGGATTAGTCATAGCCGCCAAATTGGTGGCGATTGACGGGAATTGGCGGCGTTATAGCGGGGCGTTTTTGTCGGTGGTGGTTGGTAGTTTTACCGTGTGATTGTCGAACGGCAGCGAATCCCCGAAGGGCTCGCGCAGATGGCGCCCGGTCCTGGGCTGGCCGCCGTCCTGGACGGTTTGGACATCGCCCGGTTGAGTGGCTACGACGCGGTGCTGGTGCTGCAAGCCTACGCCCGGCTCGAAGCGCACGTCCAAGCCCGCAAAGCCGCCGTCATGGCCGAAGTCGGCCTGTATGAGCCGTCCCCGTGCGACATGAAGAAAATGCCGCGCCCGGACAACTACTCCGCTGATGAGATCCGGGCCGCGCTGGTGTTGACCCGCCGCGCCGCCGAGCGTGAATACGTTTTCGCTTATGATCTGTCGACCCGCCTTCCCGCCGTCCGCCGGGCCCTTGCGGTGGGGGTCATCGATAAAGCCCGCGCCGTGGTTTTTCATGACTGGCTGGAGGGTGTCCCCGACCCCCTCGCCCGGGCGGTGGCCGGTCATCTGCTGCCGAAGGCGGGGACGTGCACGACCAGCCAGCTGAAAGACAAGATCAAGACGCTGCTGGTGGCCGCCGATCCGCAGTGGGCGCGGCGTAAGTATGAGCGGGCGTTGCAGCGGCGCCGCATCGAGGGCATGCGTCACGCCGACGGGACCGCGACGATCACCGGTCATCAGTTGCCCGTGGACCAGGCGGCGGCCGCCATCGCCCGGGTGGATGCCATCGCCCGGCAGACCAAACGCGCCGGACTGCACGCCCCGATCGACCACATCCGCAGCGACGTCTTCCTCGGCCTGCTCGACGGGAGCCTGACCGGTCTCGACGACGACGCCATCACCGCCGTCCTCCTCAGCAAAGCCGCCCACCCCGACCCGGTCGATACCGAAGACGACTACGACCCCTACCTCAACGACCACCCCCACAACAACGACCCCGACGACCAGCCCGATCACGACGACCAGCCCGATCACGACGCCGACGACGACCAGCGCACCGACGACCAGCGCACCGACGAGCAGCCCAACGCCGAGCAGCCCAACGCCGAGCAGCCCAACGCCGAGCAGCCCAACGCGGACGCCGACGATCAGCTCACCGACGACGCCGGCCTTCGGGACCCGGCGCACCCCCACGTCGGCAGCGGCGCCCACAACCCAGATGGCGCTCCCACCGCGGCCAGCACCCGCCGCACTCAGGGCCCCGCCAGCCACGCCGACCCGGACAACGTGGACGGCGTCCATAACTCGGCTGGAACAGGCGGTGCGGACAGTATCGACGCCTCCGACGGCACGCGGGACGGGGGCGGCCTCGCAGGATCGCACGATGGGGATGGCCCCGGCGGTGCGCAGCAGCCGAAGGGCACCCTCCGCGCGGCCAGACGGACACCGCAGACCGCGACGGCCGCCGGCACAGCAGAAGGCGCGGCAAGTGCGGGCAGCGGACGCAGCGCAGCCGAGGCCCCCACGGACGGCTCGGGCGGCTCGGGCGGCTCGGGCGAGGCCACAGACAGATCAGGGAGTGCGGTCGGTGCCGCTGCGGGCGGCTCAGGTGGCGGGGGCGGTGGGGCGGCCGCCTCGATGGCCGTGCGGGGTGGGGTGTTGGCCGGCCTGCTCGCGGGTGGGGCGGGGTTCGCGGCCGGGGAGGTGCGGGTGCGGGTCTCCACGCTGATGCACCTGGACGACCTTCCCGCTGAGCTGGCCGGGTGGGGGCCCATCCATGCCCAGCTCGCCCGCCGCCTGGCCAAACGCCAGATCAACGGCGAATGGCGGTTCGCGATCTGCGACGAGGACGGGCAACTGCTGTTCGCCGGGATCACCTCCTACCGGCCCGCCGGATGGCCCCGCCACCCCGCCAACACAACCCAGGCACCACAACCACCACCACCACCACCGGAACCACAACCCGCACCACAACGGGCGCCGGAACCGGCATCGAAATGGGTGCCGGAGCCGGCATCGCCACCGGCATCACAACGGGCGTCACAACGGGCGTCACAACGGGCATCGGACCAAGCGGCGCAACCATCACCGGCACGAACGGTGGAACGGGCATCACCGCAGGCATCGGCGGGAGCAGCGGGACAAACCGCTGAACAAGCACCGGGACGCGCAGCGGGGCGGGCGGCACGCGGGTCGGTCCGGCGGCGAGGCATCGTCGAGTTGCAGATCCCGCTCGCGCTGCTACGCCAATGGCATTCCGACCTGACCGCCCTCGGCGCCGGATGGGCCCACGTCATCACCGACATCACCCGCCAACTCGACCAGGCCACCACCGACAACCACACCACCGACACCCGCGCGGACAGCGACACCCACGCGGACAGCGACGCCCAGCAGGACACCAGCATCAACGCCAACCCCCGCGCCGAGGCCGACCCCCGCGCCGAGGCCGACCCTTGTGCTGAGGCCGAGCCCCGTGCTGAGGCCGAGGCCGAGAATGTGTGTGCCGAGGCCGCCGCAGGCCTTCCAACCGAGGACGTCCAGGCGCAGGCCGCCGACGCCGCGAACGAGAAGGATCAACCATCGGGCAGACGCCCCGTACGGGCCGGGAACACGTGCCCTGACGGTACGGATGAGCGGCGACGGTTCCCCAGGGCCGGATTGCGGCGATGGGTCCAAATCCGCGACCGCGTCTGCACCTACCCCGGCTGCCGCGCCCCCGCCAGCCGATCAGAGCTGGACCACACCCACCAGCACGGCCACGGCGGGCCGACCACCGACGGCAACCTGGGCGCCGCCTGCGCACACGACCACGACCTCCGAGACCACGGCTGGCGCGTCATCCAACCCCAACCCGGCCACCTCACCTGGATCAGCCGCACCGGCCACCGCTACCCGGTCACACCGCCACCGATCATCGAACCCCTTCCCGAACCGATCATCCAGGCCATTCCGGCCACTCCGGAGACGGTGTCGGAAGACGACCTTCCGCTCCCCTCCACCTGGGAATACGGCCCACCCTGGCTGGAGGAAGCCCAAGCCGCAGCGGACTCTGACATCGAGTCTGACTGGACGGCTGGCGACGGCTGTGGGCCTGTGGAGGAGTCTGCCGATGATCCGGGGCCGGACTTCACGCGGGATGTCCCGCCGTTCTGATTGGTCGGGCACCGCTACGTCCGCGTCGGGCAGGCCGGCGCGAGCACAGCGCAGGGCACTGGTTGGTATAACCGAGGGTGTCCGGCACGCGGTGGTAGGTGGGTCGGCTATGCCTTCCGGCGTCCGTAGCGCAGGTGGCTGCAGCGGACGGTCAGGTGACTATGGTCTGGTCCGTTCATGCAGTGTTGCCACCACCCGCGACCAGGTAACCTGCACCGCTTGTTACTCTCAGGCACCGGCGCAACGGTCATCTAGCCGCGAGGACACACGTGGATCTGCTTACCAACCCAATCAAGGACTATGCCTGGGGCTCCCGAACGGCCATCGCGGGGCTGACCGGTCGGCCCGCCTCAGGACCCGAGGCCGAGATGTGGCTGGGGGCGCACCCGTCGGGTCCGTCGCGTCTGACCAGGGACGGATCCGAGTTGACGCTGGCCGACGCCATCGCCGCCGATCCGGTGGGGGCGCTGGGGCAGCCGTCGGTCGACCGGTTCGGAGAGCGCCTGCCGTACCTGATGAAGCTGATCGCGGTGGACCGCCCGCTGTCGCTGCAGGTCCACCCCACTCCGGAGCAGGCCGCCGATGGGTTCGCCCGGGGGGACGTGAACTACTCCGATCCGTGGGCCAAGCCGGAGATGATCTGCGCTCTCACGCGGTTCTCGGGGCTGGCCGGGTTCCGGGCGGCCGACCAGGCGGCCATGCTGGTCGAGCGGCTGCACGTCGAGGCGCTCAAGCCGGTCGTGACCCAGCTGTCCCGGGGGGATGTGCTGGGGGCGCTCCGCGTGCTGCTGGCGTGGCCGGGTTCGCGGCGGGAGGTGGTCGAGTCGATCGTGTGGGCGGCGGGGGCCGTGCACCAGCCTGACTACGAGCTGGTCAGGCGGCTGGCCAGGCAGTATCCCGAGGATCCGGCCGTGCTGGCGCCCCTGCTGATGCGCCGCCACGAGCTGGCCCCCGGGGAGGCGCTCTACCTCGGCGCGGGAGTGCTTCACTGCTACCTCGACGGGTTCGGGGTGGAGATCATGGCCGGGTCGGACAACGTCCTCCGGGCCGGGCTGACGAGCAAGCCGATCGACGTCGACGAATTGCTCCGGATCACCGTGGTGGAGGCGCAGCCGCTGCCGATCACGCCGGTGGAGGGAGCTTACGTGCCGCCGTGTCCGGAGTTTCTGCTTCGTCGGATAGTCCCGGGACAGGGCCACGTCCTGGACGGGTCGGTGCCGAGGATCGTTGTCTGCACGGAGGGCACGGTCGAGGTCGGCTCCCCAATAGCGTCGCATGACCGGGCGAACCCGTCGCATGACCAGGTGAAGCTGCATCCCGGGGAGTCGGTCTTCCTTCCCGCGTCGGATGGCCCGATCCGGCTCTCCGGCGACGGGACCGCGTTCAGCGCCGAGCCTCAGGTCGGATAGCCGGCAGAGCCGCGCACGAGACGTCCGGCCCACGACCTGGGGCCGCGGCTGGCTCGCGGGATGTTCAGATCAGGTGTACGGCCAGGCCGTACCCGGCGAGGGCGGACAGGACGCCCAGCGCGAGGCCGCCGAACGCGTTGAGCGCCGCCGCCCTCAGGGAGCCGTCCTCCAGCAGCCGTACGGTCTCGAAGCCGAAGGTGCTGAAAGTGGTGAGCGCTCCGCAGAACCCGGTCCCGGCCAGGGTCATGACCACGCCGGGAGGCTGGGCGCCGGCGAGCGCTCCGAGGACGAACGAGCCGAACAGGTTGACCGACAGCGTGCCCCAGGGGAACACGCTGTCGTGTCGCCGTTGGACGAATCGGTCGATCAGGTAGCGGGCGGGCGCGCCGACCATGCCGCCCGCGAACACGAGCAGGATCGTCACCACGGGAGCCCGCTCACGGCTCGCGGTCCACGGACTCGCGGCTCACGTAGCGGTAGACCTCCACCGGTTCCACAGTGACCAGTCCTTCGGCGACCAACTCGTCCAGCTCGGCGAGGAATGCCGTGATGCGCTCCTCGGCGTCCACGATGACGATCGCCAGGGGAAGGTCCTCGCTGAGGGACAGCAGCCTGCTGGTGTGGATGAGCGAGGACGCGCCGAAGCCCTCGATCCCCCGGAACACACTGGCTCCGGCCAGGCCCCTCGCATGGGCGCGGTGCACGATCTCGGTGTAAAGCGGCCGGTGGTGGTACTGGTCGGTTTCGCCAATGAAGATCGTCAGTCGGCAGGCCGTGCCATGGAGCCTCATCCAGCCTCCCCGTGTGAGCGCTCCCCGTGTGACCGCTGCCGGAGCTGCAGGGCCGTGAGGCGGGCGATGGACATGCCCGCCCAGACCGCCACAAGGCCCCCTGCCAGGCTACAGAGCGCATAGAGCAGGGCCAGGCCGGCCGGGCGCTGGAGGATCTCGACGGTGACTGTGGAGAACGTCGTGTACCCGCCGAGGACGCCGACCCCGAAGAACGGCCGGACGTAACGGCGAGGCGGCCACACCTCCAGGACGTAGACCATCAGCAGCCCGAGCGCGAAGCAGCCGGTCACGTTGATGAGGAACGTCCCCCACGGAAAACCGCCGGGTCTGCCGGGAACGGCGGCGCCGACGAGGTAGCGGGCGACGCTGCCCAGGCCGCCTCCGAGAGCGATGACGGCGAGCACGCTCAGCGTCCGCGCCTCCCGTGCCACGCTCCTTCGAGCGAACACGTCCCGGGGAGCCGACCGCATGCGCCCCATTGTGCCGTACGGCTGGAGACGGGGGCTGCTAAGCGCTAAGCGCTAAGCGCTAAGCGCTAAGCGCTAAGCGCTAAGCGCTAAGCGCTAAGCGCTCAGCGCGGTAAGAACCTCGGAGATTCGCGGTACGTGATGTTTGTCATACGCTCCGTGAGCAAAGCGGGCCACCGGGGTAGAAGTGACTCATCGTCATCGCGCGGCCCGTTGAGGGGGAGCCATGGGGCGCTTGAGGGTTGCCGGGATCGGACTAGTGTCTTTGAGCGTCGTCGCGCTGTCCGCCTGCGCGTCTGGGGATAAAGAAGCCGAACAGCAGGTCCACGCGCGCCAGGCCAAGGCGAGCCTGGCCGCAGCGGCCTCATTGCGCAAGGCCGAGGTCGAGGTCGCGGCCAGGGTCAAGGCCAACGAGCTTGGGCAGATCCCGGTGATCATGTATCACCGGATCATCAAGAACCCGCCGCCCGGTGACGACCGCACGCCCGAACAGTTCCGGGCGGAGTTGGAGCGGCTGGCGGCGGAGAACTACGTCCCCATCACGGCGGCGGAGTACGTGACCGGGAAGATCGGCATTCCGGCCGGGACCCATCCCGTCGTGCTGACCTTCGACGACTCCTCGCCATCGCAACTCACCTTGGACGGCATGGGGGTGCCCAAGCCGGACACGGCCGTCGGCATTCTGCAGGACGTGGCCCGCAAGCATCCGGGTTTCCGCCCGGTCGCGACTTTCTACGTGATCCGCGACATGTTCGGCAAGGACAAGCAGGAGGAGAGAGTCCAGGTCCTCGCCTGGCTGAGGGACAACGGGTTCGACATCGGCAACCACACCCGTGACCACCTCAACCTTCTCGGCAAGTCGCAGGAGCAGGTGCAGGGCCAGATCGCCGCGGGGCAGAGCCTGATCACCAGCCTCATCAAGACCCCTCCCGTCACGCTGGCCCTGCCGTACGGGAACCAGCCGAGCGAGAAGAAGCTGGCGCTGCGCGGGGCGGCCTCGGGCGTGCGGTACGACTACCGTGGGGTCTTCCTCGCCGGATACACCCCCGCGCCGTCGCCGTTCACGAAGGACTTCGACCCGGTCGGCATCCCGCGCATCCGGTCCAAGGAGAAGGTCGGCGACTGCGTCAAGTTCTGCTCGACCGCCTGGCTCGACTGGCTCAACTCCAACGCGAGCGACCGCTTCACCTCGGACGGCAACGTCAACACCGTGGCGTTCCCGAAGTTCAAGGCGCCGTTCGTGGCCGCGCCCTTCGCCGCCCTGGCCCTGCCGTACTGACCTGCCGTACTGAGTTCACCGGGCCGCCTGGCGGCGGCCCTCCTCCAGGAACGCCACCACTTCCCCGGCGCCGCCCAGCTCGGAGATCCTGCGGGCGGCGCCGAAGGGCACGTTCCAGAAGGCGCCCTCGCGGGCCCGCCAGGGACCGACATAGGCGTACGGCTTGGCGATCGCCGAGTCACCCAGGGAGATTCCGTAGTTCACCTCGTCGAGGGTGATGCCGAGATCGAAGTGCTCTGGCCAGAGCACGGGCGTGACCTCGGCGGCCAGGTGGCGCAGCGCCGCGTCACCAATGGCGAGGCAGTCCGCCAGGTGCCGGGCCGCGGCCGGGTCGACGTGCAGGGTCTCGTCGAGGCCGACGCCGGAGCCGTCCGTGTAGAGGCCCTCCGGCCTACCGGCCTCGACGTCCGCCGCGCGGGCCAGCCCGGCACAGGTGGCGTCGCCGAGCGCCAGGGCGGCGCCCGTCTCGGTCACCAGCGTGTCGCCCTCGACGCGCAGGCCGGGCGCGGCGACGGTGGCGAAGCCGCCCGGGGTGACCCGCAGCCGGATGGTCCCGCTCTGGCGATACTGGGGGCCGGCCATCACCAGCTCGGCCACGCCATGCAGCGCCCGCCTCGTCGCGGACAGATCGTCGCTTGGCACTGCCGTCTCCTTCGCGCGTCCGGTCTCTCACATCATCGTGCCGGGTCGCAGAGTCTCACATCGCGCCGGGGCGTGGGACGGGCGTGCGGGGCGGGCCGCTAACCTGCGGGCATGAAGGACGATGTGGCCCTGGGGTTGAACCGGCGGCTGATCGGGCCGGAGATCGTCGCGGTCTTCTCGGTCTCGCTCGGGGCCAGCGCGCTGCTGGCGCTCATCCGCCTGATCGGCGCGCTGACCGCGCCGAAGGCGCTCAGCGGGCAGCACGCGGTGCTCGTCGGGTCGCTGGCGCCCGGCCGTCCCTGGCTGGACCTCACGCTGCACATCGCCGGCGTCGCCGTGACGGTGGCCCCCGTCGGGCTGGTCGCCTACCTGCTGGCCCGGTCGGGCGAGTCCTTCCGGACGATCGGCGTCGATTTGCGGGAGCCCGGCCGCGATCTGCTGCGCGGCGCCCTGCTGGCGGCCCTGATCGGTGGCAGCGGGCTGGCCTTCTATTTCGTGGCGTACGAGTCCGGGATCAACCTCAACGTGGTCCCGGAGAGCCTGCCGGACATCTGGTGGCGGGTGCCCATCCTGCTCCTGGAGGCCGCACAGAACGGCGTCCTGGAAGAGGTCCTCGTCAGCGGCTACCTGCTGCACCGGCTGGCGCAGCTCGGCTGGTCGCCATGGCGCTCAGTGATCGTGTCGGCGCTGCTCCGGGGTTCCTATCACCTCTACCAGGGCTTCGGGGGATTCATCGGCAATGTGGTGATGGGCCTGGTCTTCGGCCGGGTGTACCAGCGCTGGGGCCGCGCTATGCCGCTCGTCGTCGCCCACACGCTGATCGACGCCGTCGCCTTCGTCGGGTACGGCATGCTGCGCGGGCGGGTGTCCTGGCTCCCCTGATCCCGAAAGCCGCCTGCGTCCGGGATTCGCCCGAACCGACTACCCGTACCTTGGGATTTATGGGTGAGCTCGGTTCGGGGGAACGGGTGACGCGCGGGCGCCTGCGGGTCTATCTCGGCGCGGCGCCCGGCGTCGGCAAGACGTTCGCCATGCTCAGTGAGGGCCGCCGGGCGCTGGAGCGCGGCCGGGACGTCGTCGTGGGCTTCGTCGAGACCCATGGCCGGGCCCGCACGGCCGAGCTGCTCGAAGGTATGGAGATCGTCCCCCGGCGGACTGTTCCGTACCGGGGGACGACCTTCACCGAGCTGGACGCCGAGGCGGTGATCGCCCGGCGCCCGAAGATCGCGCTGATCGACGAGCTGGCGCACACGAACGTCCCCGGCTCGCGCAACGCCAAGCGCTGGGAAGACATCGAGGACATCCTCGACGCCGGGATCGACGTCGTCTCCACGGTCAACATCCAGCACCTGGAGTCGGTCAACGACGTCGTCCAGCAGATCACCGGCGTGCCGCAGCGGGAGACGGTGCCCGACGAGGTGGTACGGCGGGCCGACCAGGTGCAGCTCGTGGACATGGCGCCGGAGGCACTGCGGCGGCGGCTCGCCCACGGCAACGTCTATCTCCCGGAGAAGGTGGACGCGGCGCTGTCCAACTACTTCCGGGTGGGCAACCTCACCGCGCTGCGGGAGCTGGCGCTGCTGTGGGTCGCGGGCAAGGTGGACGAGCAGCTCGACCGCTACCGGGCCGAGCACGGCATCGCCGGGACCTGGGAGACCCGGGAGCGGGTGGTGGTCGCGCTGACCGGCGGCCCGGAGGGCGACACGCTGATCCGGCGGGCCGCCCGCATCGCCGCCAGGACCAAGGGCGCCGATCTGCTCGCCGTCCACGTCACCCGGGCAGACGGGCTGACCGGCGCCGATCCGGCCAACCTGACCAGGCAGCGGTCCCTGGTCGAGAGCATGGGCGGCACCTATCACCAGGTGGTGGGAGAGGACGTGCCGCGTGCTCTGCTCGACTTCGCCCAGGGGGTGAACGCGACCCAGCTCGTGCTGGGGGTCTCCCGGCGGGGGCGGCTGGCGCAGGTGCTCTTCCGGGGCGTGGGGGTGACCGTGACCGCGCTGTCGGGGTCCATCGACGTCCACATGATCACGCATGACCAGGTCAGCAAGGGCAGGCGCCGGTCGGCGTCCCGCGCGGCGCTCACGCGGAGCCGCCGGCTGGCGGGATGGACGCTGGCCGTCCTCGGCATCCCCGCCCTCACGGCCGCGCTGCTGCCTCTGCGGGACGCGCTGACCCTGCCGAGCCAGATTCTCCTGTTCCTGGCGGCGGTGGTCGTCGTCGCGCTCGTGGGTGGACTGTGGCCGGCGGTGACCGCGGCGGTCGGCGGATTCCTGCTGCTGAACTGGTTCTTCACGCCGCCGTTCCACACCTGGAGCGTCTCCGAACCGCAGAACCTGCTCGCCCTGATCGTGTTCGTGCTGGTCGCCGGCGCCGTCAGCGGGATAGTGGACCTGGCCGCCCGCCGTACCCGGGAGGCGTCCAGAGCGGGCGCGGACGCCGAGGTCCTGTCCACGCTGGCCGGTCACGTGCTGCGCGGCGAGGCCGCACTGCCGTCGCTGCTGTCGCGGCTCAGGGAGACGTTCGGCCTGGTCTCGGTGACCCTGCTCGAACGGCGGCCGGATGTCGAGCCGAGTGTCGGCGACAAATCCGACCCGGAGGCCTGGCGCATCGTCGCCACGACCGGGGGAGTGCCGTGCACCTCCCCGGGGGTGGCGGACACCGCGATGCGGGTCGCCGACGATCTCGTGCTGGCGCTGCGCGGACGCCTGCTCGACGCCTCCGACCGGAGAGTGCTGGAGGCGTTCGCCAACGAGGCGGCCGTGGTCCTGAGGCAGGAGCGGCTGGAGGAGGAGGCCGAGCGGGTCAGGCCGCTCGCTGAGGCCGACAAGATGCGTACGGCGCTGCTCGCGGCCGTCAGCCACGATCTCCGCACGCCGCTGGCGTCGGCCAAGGCGGCGGTGGAGAGCCTGCGCAGCGGCGAGGTCGAGTGGTCGGAGGAGGACCGCGAGGAGTTGCTCGCCACGGCTGACGAATCTTTGATCAAGCTCGATCGGCTGGTCGTGAACCTGCTCGACATGAGCCGGCTCCAGGCGGGCGTGCTCGGCGTGTGGCCCGAGCCCATCGCGCTGGAGGAGGTCGTCCCGAAGGCGATCGGCGACCTGGGGCCCTTGAGCGGCCGCGTCGAAGAGGACATCGCCCCGGACCTGCCCGAGATCGTCGCCGATCCGGCCCTGCTGGAGCGCATCCTGGTCAACGTGGTGTCGAACGCCGTCCGGTACAGCCCGGCGGACGGCACGACGCTCGTCACCGCGAGCGCGCACGGCGACCACGTCGAGGTCCGGGTGATCGACCGGGGTCCGGGCATCCCGCGCGAGGCGCACGACCGGGTCTTCCTGCCGTTCCAGCGGCTCGGCGATCGTGACAACCACACCGGCGTGGGCCTCGGCCTGGCGCTCTCGCGTGGGCTGGCGGAGGCCATGGGCGGCACCCTGACGCCCGAGGAGACCCCGGGCGGCGGCCTCACCATGATCCTCACGCTGCCGATCTGGTCGGGGGCGAAAGCCGTACAGACCGGGAAGGGCGTGGAGGCCGGGAGGGGCGTGGAGGAGGCGCGGGGCCAGGCGTCCGGCGCTTAGCCGATTAGCCGAATTATGGTGACTTAGCTTTATTTTTCGGGATGAATCGCCCGAGGTGTGCCAAATGAATGGGTGTGGCGCGCCTGATTGCGATAGCGCCCGATCCCGGTGCATGGTTGACGTGCCGCCGCCAATCGCCTGCACGACTGGATGAGCGACAGGTCCACATCCCCCCGGCAAACCGGCCTCACGGGCCGACTCACGCGGGGATTTCACATGAGGCACATTTCAGTGCGCACGCCACGTCAACCGGCGTCCATACTCGGAGTCATGGACTCTGTTTTATCGGGCGAACGCCACACGGCTGACCGCCGCAGAAGGCCCGTAGAGCATCGAGGTCAGCGCCGCCCGCCCCTGCGGCGTGGCGTCCGTCTCCTTCCCACGCGACCGGTATCCGTACGACCGGTATCCGTACGGCCGGGCCTGGCCGGTCTCGCCCGACCGGCCGTGACCGACCGGCGGCCGGTTCGCCGAACGCCGGAGCCGTTGTGGCGGGCGAAGCAGGGCCCTGCCCGGCGGGGAGAGCAGAGCCCCGATCAGCGGGGAAATCAGGTCCCGGCTCGGCGGGAAAAGCAGGGACCGGGGCAGCCGGGAAAGAGCGTGCGGATCTCGGGGAGCCACGGCGTTTTATTACTTCGGCCTCCCGGCCCGGGGGCTGAGCCGCCCGCAGCCGGATTATCCGGCGCCTTATTACTCAGGTCTCCGCGCCCGAGGGCTGAGCCGGCTTCCGGCGAGGGCGCGGAGACCACCCCACACCAGTCCACGAACACCTGCGGTCTCCGTCCCTCGGGCGCACCCTCGTCATGCATGATCACGCGGCAAGGGCGGGGCGGAAGGGGGCCACATCTTCTTCCCTTACTTGACCGGCGCGCTAGGCGAGACAGCGCAGCGCGCTGCGGACATGGCGATCCAAGGGGTGCTCGGCGGGCAGTCTGCTGACCGTCGCCTCGATGAAGTCGGCCGGGGACAGATCCACCGTCGCGGAGTTCACGCGCACTCTGAGCTGCCGGCCCACGCGCTCGACCTGAACATCGGAACCCCGCTCCGCCAGGGCGAACAGGCCCACCTCGACCCGCCATTCGACCCGGGCGGCGGCCTCCTCGTCCCCGACGGGGGCACCGACGTCGTCGGCGTGCGTGGCGTACTCGGAGTCGTAGTGGAAGGTCTGCAGGCCCACCGGATAGGGCCCGGCGGAGGTCCCGAGGGTCGCGTCGCGGCCGAGGGCCCGCATCCGCTCGCGGGTCTCGGCGTTCTTGTCCCGCCATTCCTGCAAGACCTGTTCGACCGGCAGGCCGTGGCGCTTGCGGACGCACCACTCGTTGAAGTCCACGAACCCCCCGCGGACGCCTTCCCGCTCCAGCATCTCGAAGAACCCCTCGATGTCCCCGTCGAGACAGGCGTGGTTGTAGAGCTCCTCCCCGGCGAGATGGGCGAGGACGTCGCGGACCGACCACCCCTCACACCGGGACGGGCGGTTCCACGCCTTCTCGTCCAGCGAGGAGAAATATCGGTCCAGCCGCGTGGCCTCGGTGTCGAAGATGTCGAACGGGTCCAGACCGGCCAGCGGATCGGATGCAGAGGTCATGTTCACAGCGTTACCCCTGTACGGCCCGCCTTCACCAGGTGACCAGGGCGGGGTGACGGGGGTCCTCGACCCGGACGGCCACGTCGGCGACCTTCGCCGGCTCGACCTCCCGCTCGTAGCGTTCATAGGCCGGGAGCGTCCAGCGCTCCTCCTCGTCCGTACGGCGGGCCAGCGCCGCCGGCGACAGGGACAGATGCACGGTCAGGTCGAACGGCAGGCCGCGCCCGAGCAGCAGAGCCCCGTCGAGCAGCAGCACCCCGCCCGGAGGCAGGGTGACGTAGGCCGCGCGGGTCGCCCGGTCCCTGGCGCTGTCCCACAGCGCGGGCAGGACCCTGCCCGTACGGCCGGGCCCGAGCGGGGCGAGGACCTCCCGGGTCAGTCCGCCGAGATCGAGCCACTCCGCGTAGAACACGTCGGGGTCCGTACGGCCGAACTCGAAGCGCAGCGAGGCCGGGCGCAGGAAGCCGGCGGCCGACACCCGCAGGACCTCACGGCCGCGCAGGCGCAGCGGCCCGGCCAGGTCGTCGGCCAGCCGTCCGGGACGCGCCGGGGGAGCGCCGTCGACGGCGACCCGCACCCAGGAGTCGCGCGGTGCCGAGGCGATCCGGTCGGCGAGCTCCTCGACGAGGAGCGACGGGGAGACGGGTCGGGCGCGCATATGACCATCATCCCTTGGGCCGAGGACCAAGGTCCTTCGCGGCCGGGTCCGCCGCCCCTACGGCGAGACGTCCCGATTCGGGAGGCTTCAGGAGTTCCCCGCTTCTCCTTGTGGAGCCCCCGATGGATGTCCTTGACCTCTCACGCTGGCAGTTCGGCATCACGACCGTCTACCACTTCCTCTTCGTGCCCCTGACGATCGGCCTGTCGATCATCGTCGCCGGGTTGCAGACGGCCTGGTACCGCACCGGCAAGCCCGCCTACCTGCGCTTGACCCGGTTCTGGGGCCGTCTGTTCCTGATCAACTTCGCGATGGGCGTGGTCACCGGCATCGTGCAGGAGTTCCAGTTCGGGATGAACTGGAGTGAGTACTCCCGGTTCGTCGGTGACGTGTTCGGCGCGCCGCTGGCCATGGAAGGGCTGATGGCCTTTTTCCTGGAGTCGACCTTCCTCGGGTTGTGGATCTTCGGCTGGGAGAAGCTGCCGCCCAGACTCCACCTGGCCACGATCTGGCTGGCCGCGATCGGCACGAACATCTCCGCGTACTTCATCCTGGCGGCCAACTCCTGGATGCAGCACCCGGTCGGCTACCGCCTCAACCCCGCGACCGGCCGGGCCGAGCTGACGGACATCTGGGCCGTGCTGACCAACTCCACCACCCTGGTGACCTTCCCACACGTGATCTTCGGCGCGTTCGTCACGGCGGGCGCGTTCGTCATCGGGATCAGCGCCTGGCAGCTCGCCCGCAAGCGCGACGTCGACCTGTTCCGCACGTCGGCCCGGATGGCGATGGCCGTCACCCTGGTCGCCTCCGCCGGAGTCGCGTTCTCGGGGCACTGGCAGGCGCAGATCATGACCGAGCAGCAGCCGATGAAGATGGCGGCGGCCGAGGCGCTGTGGGAGGACGAGACCTCCGCGGGCTTCTCCCTGTTCGCGGTGGGCGACGTCAAGAACGGCCGCAACCACATCAACATCCAGGTGCCGTACGGCCTGAGCATCCTGTCCACCAACACCCTCGACGGCAAGGTGGAGGGCATCAACGACATCCAGGCCCGCTACCAGAGCAAGTACGGCCCCGGCGACTACCGGCCGGTGGTGGGCATCGCGTACTGGTCGTTCCGCCTGATGATCGGTTTCGGGGCGCTGGCCGGGCTGCTCGCCCTCGCCGGGCTCTGGCTGACGAGGCGGGGGCGGCTGCCCGCGAATCCCTGGTTCTACCGCCTGGCGGTGTTCGGCATCGGCCTGCCGTTCCTCGCGAACAGCCTCGGCTGGATCTTCACCGAGATCGGCCGCCAGCCGTGGACCGTCTTCGGGATCATGCGCACCGCCGCGGCCGTGTCGCCGGGCTCGGACGTGGCCGAGGTCGCCATCACGCTGGTGGGCTTCACCCTGGTCTACGCCGTGCTCGCGGTCATCGAGGTCCGCCTGCTGCTGAAGTTCATCCGTCTCGGCCCCGAGCCCGAGGACGAGCCGGACCAGCCTGCCGACACCGTCCCCGCCCTCTCCTACTGAGCCTTCCCGGCATCTTCTCGCAGAGGTACAGACCCATGGAACTCACCACTGTCTGGTTCGTGCTCATCGCCGTGCTGTGGACCGGTTACTTCATGCTGGAGGGCTTCGACTTCGGCGTCGGAATCCTGCTGCCCTTCATGGGGCGTGACGAGGCCGACCGCAAGACGCTCGTGGCGTCGATCGGCCCGGTCTGGGACGGCAACGAGGTGTGGCTGCTCGTCGCCGGAGGCGCCACCTTCGCGGCCTTCCCCGAGTGGTACGCCACCTTGTTCAGCGGCTTCTACCTGCCGCTCTTCCTCATCCTGCTCGCGCTGATCGTGCGCGGCGTCGCCCTGGAGTACCGCAGCAAGAGCGACAGCTCCAAGGGCTGGGACCGGGCCTTCTTCTGGGGGTCGCTCGGCCCGGCCTTCCTGTGGGGCGTGGCCTTCGCCAACATCGTGCGCGGAGTGCCGCTCGACAAGGGCCATGAGTACACCGGCACGCTCTTCACCCTGCTCAACCCCTACGCGCTCCTCGGCGGCCTGGCCACGCTCGCGCTCTTCACCCTGCACGGCGCGGTGTTCTTGACCTTGAAGACCACGGGCGACCTGCGCGACCGGGCCAAGCGGCTGACCCGGGTGATCGGCCCGGTCGCGCTGGCCGCCGGCGGGCTCTTCCTCGTGGCGACGCAACTCCTCGTCGGCAAGCCCGTCACCTGGCTCAGCGTGGCGGTCGCCGCGGCCGGGATCGCGGGCGCGGTCGTCGCGACGTACCGAGGCAGGGACGGCTGGGCGTTCGCGGCCAACGCCGTCGCCATCGTGGCCGTCACGGTCACGTTGTTCGGGAACCTGTGGCCCAACGTCATGCCCGCGATCGACCCGGCCAACAGCCTGACGGTGCACAACGCGTCGTCCACGCCGTACACGCTGGGCGTGATGACGTGGGTCGCGGCGATCTTCACTCCGGTCGTCCTGGCCTACCAGGGCTGGACCTACTGGATCTTCCGCCAGCGGCTCCGCTGACCGGCGGCGGGCCGGCTTCTGACCCGCTACGGACGGAGAACAGGTCCTCGGTAGGTCGCCGAGGGCCTTCCCGCCGACTGCCGGCCGTACGGCGGTCATTACCTCGCTGGGATGGGCGCTGACCTGGCCCGGTGGGAGAATCGCGATATGGCCGGGATCGAGCCTCGCCATCTCATCCCGCACATGCGGCTCGACGAGCTGCTGTCGGAGCTGCAGGTGCGGCTCGACACCGTGCTGGCCACCCGGGACCGCGTGCACGCGCTGCTGGAGGCCGTCGTCGTGATCGGCGGCGACCTGGACCTGGAGACCGTGCTCCGCCGGATCGTGGAGACGGCGACCTCCCTGGTCGACGCCCACTACGGCGCGCTCGGTGTGATCGGCGACCAGAGCACGCTCGTCCAGTTCATCCCGGTAGGCCTGAGCGAGGAGGAGATCGCCCGGATCGAGCACTGGCCCCGGGGACTCGGCCTCCTCGGCTTCCTCATCAAGGAGCCGAGGCCCCTGCGGCTGGGACGCATGGGCGACCACCCCGAGTCGTACGGCCTCCCGCCGGGCCACCCGCCGATGGAGGCGTTCCTCGGGGTGCCGATCCGCGTCCGAGACGAGATCTTCGGCAACCTCTACCTGACCGAGAAGAGCGGCGGCGGGGAGTTCGGCGAGGAGGACGAGGCGATCGTCACCGCGCTGGCCATCGCCGCGGGCGTGGCGATCGAGAACGCCCGGCTGTATGAGGAGACGCGGCGCAGGGAGACCTGGCTCCAGGCGTCCTTCGAGGTCACCACCAGTCTGCTCTCGGGGGGCTCCTCACAGGAGGTCCTCACGCTCATGGCACGCCGGGCCAGGGAGATGACCGGGGGCGACGTGGTGACCGTGCTGCTGCCGGGCGGAGACCGGTCGGTGCTCCGGGCGGTCGTCGCCGACGGGCTGGCGGCCGCGCACATGGCCCGGGTGGAGGTGCCCCTGGAAGGGTCGCTCGGCGGGCGGGCGTTCACCCTCGGCCGGCCCGTCATGGTGGCCGACTTCGCCGAGGCCGGTATGCCCGCCGCCGTCGCCGGGCATATGCCCGCCGGGCCGGTCGTCGCCGTGCCGATCGGCGCGGCCGGTGCCGTACGCGGCGTGTTGTCGGTGTGCAAGCGGACCGGCCGCATGCCGTTCAGTGAGGCCGAGTCGCGCATGCTGCACGCGTTCGCCGGTCAGGCGGCGGTCGCCCTTGAGCTGGCCGAGTCGAGGCGGGACGCGGAGCGGCTCCGGCTCCTGGAAGATCGCGACCGCATCGCCAAGGACCTGCACGACGTGGTCATCCAGCGGCTGTTCGCGGTCGCCATGACGCTGATGAGCGCCGTCCCCCTCGTCGAGCGCCCCGAGGCCACCTGCCGCCTCCGGCACGCGACGGACGAGCTGGACGAGACCATCCGGCAGATCCGCTCGACCGTCTTCGCGCTGCGGTCGCCCGCCGAGGACACCGCCTCGACGCTGCGGGCCCGGATCGTGGAGCTCGTGGACGGCGCCAAGGCCCAGCTCGGCTTCCTGCCGGGCCTGCGAATGGACGGCCAGCTCGACGACGAAGTCCCTCCGGAGATCGCCGAGCAGGCCCTGGCCGTGCTGCGCGAGGCGCTGTCCAATACCGCCCGCCATGCCAAGGCGTGCCGGGCGGACGTCCGTGTGGAGGTGGGCGGCGCCCGCCTCACGCTCGTCGTGCGGGACGACGGGGTCGGCATTCCGGAGCTCGGCGGCCGCAGCGGTCTGCGCAACCTGGAGGAGCGTGCCGTACGGCTCGGCGGCCGGTTCGAGGTGGGCTCTCTCGAGGAGGGCGGCACCCGCCTCGCCTGGAGCGTGCCGCTTCCCGAGGCCGGGCTCAGCGGCGGACGCGGCGGCCGGAGAGCTGCTCGGGGACCATCACGATGAAGTGATCGCGGCTGCCGGGAGCCCACGGCATGAGCGGCAGCAGCGACAGCCGGGAGATCTCGTCGGGCTCGTCCACGGCCCTGGCGTGCCCGACGGCGGTCACCGACCAGCCGGCGCGCATCTCGGCGTCGAAGTCGTCCGCCTCGAAGGCCACGACGGCGTTCCGCGCGGCGGCGGCGAGCTTGGAGCCGATCGCGGTGCGGATGACGATGTTCCCGTCGACCAGGTAGAAGTTGACCGGCTGGACCGCGGGCAGGGCGCGGTCGGTGAAAACGATCCTGCCGATCGGGGTGGAGGCCAGCAGACTGAGGCACTCGCCCCGCGAGAGGATCTCCAAGCCGGCCGAATCGAGCTTCATGCCAGCAAGCCTGCTGGATCACGCTTCGCGCCGGTTAGGGGCGAAGGTCCCGTCATTCCTGTCGATCGGCCTTGAGGCGGGCGGCCAGCGCGGCCGCCTGCGTGCGGCGCTGCATGCTGAGCTTGCTCAACAGGTTGGACACGTAGTTCTTGACGGTCTTCTCGGCCAGGAACATCCGCTCGCCGATCTGGCGGTTGGTGAGGCCCTCGCCGATCAGCTCCAGGATGTGCCGCTCCTGCTCCGACAGGGCGGCGAGAGGGTCCTTCTTGGTGGCCTGGTCGCGCAGGCGCTGGAGCATGGTGGCGGTGGTGTGGGGATCGAGCAGCGACTGCCCGGCCGCGACCGTCCGGACGGCGCCGATGAGGTCGGACCCGTGGATCTGCTTGAGGACGTAGCCGGACGCCCCGGCCATCACCGCGTTGAACAGGGCTTCGTCGTCGGCGAACGAGGTGAGCATCAGGCAGGCCAGCTCCGGCATCTTCGACCGGACCTCCCGGCAGACGTCCACGCCGCTGCCGTCCGGCAGCCGGACGTCGAGCACCGCGACATCCGGTTTGAGCGCGGGAATGCGGGCCACCGCCGACTCCGCGGTCCCCGCCTCTCCGATGACCTGGATGTCGGCCTCGGACTCCAGCAGCGCGGCGACGCCCCGTCGCACGACTTCGTGATCGTCCACGAGGAAAACGCGAATCATGTCCTGAACGCTAATACCCTTTCCGGTTTCTCGGGTAGGGACCTACGGCCCTACAAGATCAGGTACGGCGCCGCCCGCGGCCGGACAGGCGGCGGAGCGCGTTCTTGACCCTGTCCCCGAGCGTGGCCTTGGCCACGGGTTCGCGGCCGTGGGTCTGGGCGTCGCGGGCCTGCCGCAGCTCCAGCAGAGCCGTCGCCGCGTCGGGCCGTTTGGACGGAGTGTGATCGCGCATGCGCCGCACCAGGTCCATGACCTCGGGAGCGACCCCGCCACCGCCCGCCTCGCCGTCCGAGTCGGGGAACGGCAGCTCCCCGGTCAGGAGCTGGAAGGCGATCACCCCGGCCGAGTAGACGTCGGACGCGGGTGTCATCCGTCCGGCGCTGGCCCGGCACTCCGGAGCCACATAGTGCGTGTCGAGGATGTTGGGCAGCTCGTTGGCCACGGTGTGCTTGCGCGGCCCCGGCTTGGCGTAGTCGAAGCCGGTCAGCATCGCGTGGCCGGTGTCGGTGACGAGCACGCAGGCCGGCGTGAGCGCCCGGTGGATCACGTTGTTGGCGTGGACGTGGGCGAGGCCGAGGAGCATGTCCTCCATCACGTCGAGCTTGGTCTCGGTGGCGAGCTGCCGCCCGGTGAGGTGCAGGTGCAGGGCCTGGCCGTGGACGTCGTCGAGGACCAGCACGAACCTGCTCTCGTCGTCGATCGCGAAGAAGTCGCGCGAGCGGACGACGCACGGATGCGGCGGGATCTTGGCGAGCGACTGGTAGGCGTTGGCGATCCGCCGCTGCTCGGCCACGCGGCGCTGCTGCTCGGCCATCGGGTCGGCCCGGTAGACCCGCAGCAGGACGGTCTCGCTGGTCGGGGCCGTCGCGTTGACCGCGCGGTATTCGGTGACCCGGCTGTCGCCGCCGAGCTGCTCCTCGACCTCCCAGTTGCCGAACCTGGGCGGCGCCGTGGGCCGGCGCACGGCCCCGTTGAGCGCCTCGATGATCGCGGTCCGGTACGGCGTGGCGTCCCGGCTGCAGCCGTGCCTGACGCGGGACACGTCGCTCAGCATGCCGATCAGGCCGGCGAGGTTGGTGACGTGCCGGGCGTCCCGGCCGCTCGGGTCGATCAGGACGGCCCCGGGGGCGGTCAGCACCACGAGGTTGTCGACGTACAGCCGTTCGAGCTCCCGGTGCTCGTCGATGAGCACGCCCTTGAGCGCTCGGGCGGTGCCCCTCAGCTTGGCCACGGGGGAGCCGAAGGCCTCGCGGTGCTGGGGGAACCACCGCGTCCCCGCCACCTCGAACCGGCCGCGGGCCCCTTTGACGTCGATGACGCAGAGCGAGTGCCCGGTGAGCACGACGACGTCGACCTCGAACAGGTCCGCGCCGCGCGGCACCTCGATGTTGTGCAGCAGGAGCCAGTCGTCCGGGGCGTTGTCCCGCAGGTGCGCGATGACCCGTCGTTCGGCGTCATTGACGGGCTTTCCGCCACCGACGATCTGAGCCATCTCCCCCGTGCCGCCTCTCTGACCAGAATGAGAACTTAATCCTCCTAGGTATCGGTATTCCCGCGCCACCACTGAATCCTCCGGCGTTGCCCAAGGACGAACCTTTCAAGAGTCACACATGGGATGAAGCGCCCATCGGCGACGAACACGGACGGTGAGCGGGTGGAGGATCCGTTTCGTCCAGTTTGAGGCGGGAAGCGGTCTTTTATGCGAGTTGTCGTGATAGGCGCGACCGGGAATGTCGGGACGAGCGTCGTCTCGGCCCTGGAAGGCGAGCCCAGCGTCACCTCGATCGTCGGTGTCGCCAGGAGACTGCCCGCGTGGGAGCCCGGCAAGACCGAGTGGCGGACGGCCGACGTCCGGAAGGACGCCCTGGCCGAGATCTTCTCGGGGGCCGACGCCGTCGTCCACCTCGCCTGGCTGTTCCAGCCGACCCACGATCCCGTGACGACCTGGCGGGCCAACGTGCTCGGCAGCATCCGGGTCTTCCAGGCCGTGGCGGAGGCGGGCGTGCCCGCGCTGATCTACGCCTCGTCGGTCGGCGCGTATTCGCCGGGGCCCGACGGCCGTCCCGTGGACGAGAGCTGGCCCACGCACGGCTGGCCCAACGCGGCGTACAGCAGGGAGAAGTCCTACGTCGAGCGCGTCCTGGACACGTTCGAGCGTGATCATCTCGACATCCGGGTGGTCCGGATGCGGCCCGGCTTCATCTTCAAGCGGGAGTCGGCGACCGAGCAGCGGCGGCTGTTCGCGGGGCCACTCCTGCCTCAGCGGCTCGTGCGGCCCGGCCTGATCCCGTTCGTGCCGGACATCCCCGGGCTGCGGCTGCAGACGCTGCACACGGAGGACGCCGCCCAGGCCTACCGGCTGGCCATCATGCATCCGGTCTCCGGCGCGTTCAACCTCGCCGCGGACCCCGTAGTCGATCCGCCCGTGCTGGCGGAGCTGCTCGGGGCGCGCCGCGTCCCCGTGCCGCGCTGGCTGGCCACGTCGGCGGTGGCCGCGGGCTGGCACATGCACCTCATCCCGGCCTCACCGGGGCTCATCGAGCTGGCCCTGAGGACCCCGGTCATGGACACCACCCGCGCCCGCACCGAGCTGGGCTGGTGTCCCCGCCACAGCGCCACGGACGCGCTCCGCGAGCTCATCGAGGGCGTGTACGGCGGAGCGGGCATGGCCACACCGCCGCTGGCGCCCGACGAGGGGCCGAGGGGCCGGCTCAAGGAGATGGCCTCCGGCATCGGAAGACGCCAATAGCGCCACAGAGGGGAGACTCCGATGTCGCTCGTCGATCCGGAATGCGTCCGGCGGCTGCTGGAGTCGGCGGATCCGGATGTCGCCCTGGTCTATGTCCGAGGAGAATGCATAGTGCTGCCCGTCGACCAGATCGACGACAGGCACCGGGCGATGGTGATCATGCGGCGCGCGGACGTCCGTGAGATCCGTGCCGGCGGTCCCGTGACGGAGGAGCAGGTCCGGTCTCTGGCCCGATGTCTCGACAACGTGGCCCGGGACCTCGGCGCCTGACCGCGCCTTGTAGGAGGCCGTGTGGCCGGAGTCCGCGGCCAGGTCGTCCCAGAAGGAGGCGACCGGGCTTACCGGGCGATGCGAAGCTCGGCGAAGACCGCGCGGTGGTCGGATCCGGGGACGTCCTCGATGGCCGCGGACACGGCGGAGGAGCGCCGGTCGACCAGCACGTGGTCGATCGCGACCATCGGGAAGAGCCTGTGCCCGGCGGGCCAGGTCATGGTCAGCCCGTGCCCGGTCTCCGCCGCCGCGTCGACGTAGCCCGTGCCGAGAAGATCCCTGAGGATGGAGTGGTCCAGCGTGGAGTTGAAGTCCCCGGACAGGACGCGCGGCACGCCAGAGACCGGGGCCGGCGGCAGGCTCCGCACGCCCGCCGCCCATTCCGCGACGGTGCCGGGCACCGGGGCGACGGGATGCACGGCGACGATCTCGACGGGCGCGCCGCCCGGCGTCGTGGTCTCGGCGACCGGCATGTGGTGCCCCACGGGCTGGAAGAGCCCCGTGCGCTCGGTGAGCGGCCTCTTGGAGAAGATCCCGGTGCCGGTCGGCCCGTTGCCTGTCTGGGCGACCCGGTAGGGCAGCAGGGTCCCCAGCCCCTCGGCGTCCAATCGGGCCTCCAGCGACGGGGTCAGCTCCTCCAGGGTGACGACGTCGACCCGGAGGCGCCTGATGAGGTCCACGACGCCCTGTGGGTCGGCCCGCCCCTCGTTGAGGTTCGCCGCGAGGACGCGCAGCGGCTGCCCGCCGGTCCCGGCGGCGCCGCCGACCGCACGGGGGACGACCCACCAGCCGTAGACGACTGCGACGACGATGGTCACGGCCATCGCGGCCCGGCTCCTCGACGCGATCGCGAGGAGCAGCGGGAGCAGTGACGCGGCGGCGGCGAAGGGCGTCAGCGCGACGAGCCCGATCGGAAGGCTGGCGGTCTCCCAGCCCACTGTCCTGAGCAGCCCGATGCCGGCCAGCGGGACGACCGTCAGCCAGGCGAGCACGCTCGCCGCCCGCCGCAACCACCGCCGCGGCCGGGCAACTTCAAGATCCGGTACGACTTCGTCCGTGAGCACGCGCACACCCCCCGCGGCGACCCTAGCAAGGTCCGGCGCTCACGCGTGGTCGGCGCAGCAGGGGGTGGGGTTGGGGATCTCGGCGGGCGTGAGCCGGCCGCCGAGGGCGGGCATGGTGAGCAGCGTCATCCGGCCGTCCTGCCACACCGGCCGGACGTGGTCGTTGGTGACCACGAGCACGTCGGCGGGCGGCGGGTCTGGCTGGGCCAGCACGAGCACCCGGTCGATGGCCGAGCGCGCGAGCAGGTCGCCCACGGTGACCGTGCCCACGAGCTCGTCCCTGCCCGGGAAGAGCACGATCCGCCCTCCGCCGCGCGCCTCGTGCTCCGCCGCCGCCCGTGCCGCGCCGTCCGCGTCAGGCCCCGTACGGCTCTCGCCGCCCAGCGAACCGGAGCCCAGCGAACCGGAGCGCAGTGAGCCGGACACGCCCTCGGGGAGCAGCGCGAGATCGAACGGCGCGGGCACGGCCAGCGAGCAGGCCACGTGAGGCAGCCCGGTCCGGACGAAGTGGGTGCAGCCGACCACGCCGGACGGCAGGCCGAGCGCCTCCACCACGGTGTGGAGAAGGTGCTCGGCCTCGGTGACCGTACGCGATCCGGAGTCGATCCCGAGGATGATCGGTTCCGTCATCGATGCTGTCATCGGCGGGGCAGGATCCAGATCGGGTTGCTGTAGAACCAGAGGTCCTTCCAGGGGTCGGCGTCGCCGAAGACGTCGATCTGGGGGCCGTGGGGGTCGACCCCCGCGCCGAGCAGGCCCGGCGCGCCGCGGTTGCCGTCGGTGCCGCGAAGCCGTACGTACACGGGACGGTCGACGGCGCCCACGTTGTAGGTGAACGTGACGGTCCCGTTGTTCTTGCCGACCTCGAAGGACTGGACGACCTTGGTGGCGGGCGTGGTGAACACGTCCTTGTCCGACGCCGGCCCGGTGACGTCGCCCTGGATGACGTCGACCCGCGCGAGGGTCGGCACGAACTGCGCCCAGTTGGGCCGGTTGGCCAGCGTGATCTCGATGGACACCTCGACCTGGGCGCCCTGGCGGACGTACAGCGTGCCGCCGAGGGTCACGCCGCGCCGGTCCGACGTGCGCGCGCGGACCACCAGGCCGTTGATGAGCCCGCCGTGGTCGACCCAGATCCGGCCCTGCCGGATGCCCTCCATCACGGCGCCGTAGGAGAATCCCCGGGCCCCGACGTGGGTGCGGCTGTAGAAGCCCGGCCAGAAGTCGCCGTTGCTCAGGTTGGGGACACCCTTGTAGATGGGGTCCTCGTACCGGCCGTTGGCGTTGAAGTCGCTGTTCGGGCCCCGGTCGCTGGCGTCGCCGTACACCGTGTGGGAGTCGGAGTTGGCGGTGATCCACCAGGTCTTGCCCTCGGCCAGGAGGCTGTCCCACAGGCCGCCGACGGTCGCGGTCATCCAGTCGAAGCCGCCGAAGGTCTTGTAGCTCTCCGCCGGGTAGCCCGGGAAGGAGTCGGCGCTGGGGCTGTTGTCGTAGAAGCCGCGCCCGGAGCCGCCGCCGTTCGGCTTGGGGATGCCGGCGGCCTGGTGGCCCGGCGCGCCCTCCATGCCGACGGCGATGGATGGCTGCGCGTCCCGCCAGTTCCGGATCTCGTGCGGCGAGTCGAGGCCCTTGCGGGCCGGGTGGTTGGCGAGGAAGAGCGCGTCGTCGACGCGGCGCCGCTTGACGGCGTCGGCCAGGAAGTTCAGGCCGGCGATGGCGAGGGCCTCGTTCTGCGGGGTGCTCCCGGCGGCGTTCTTGACGCTGCCGTCGAAGGCGTTCTCGAACTCCTTGAGCGTGGCCACCTCGTTGCGGCCGGGGGCGACGAAGACCGTGCCGTGCTCGGCGGCGGGGATGTTCCACTCCAGCCCCTGGAAGACCAGGGTGTCCTTGACCGCCTGACGTGCCGCCAGGATGTCCGGGTTGACCTTGTCGACGCCGATCTTGGCGTGCGCCACGCTGCCGTGGTCGGTGATGACCATCCAGTCCAGTCCGTACGCGTTGGCGTGCTGGACGTGGTCGATGACCCGGTACATCCCGTCAGAGCTGTGCTGCGTGTGGATGTGGTGGTCGCCCGCGAGCCAGAGGTAACCGTCCCTCGGCTCGAAGCGGTCGAAGTCGTCGCCGCGCCCGGTCTCGGCGGCGGCCTGGCCGGGAGCGCCGAGCACGCCGGCGGCGGTCAGGCCCGCGCCCAGCAGTCCGGCGCGCCGGAACATCTGACGCCGCGAAAGCTGTCCCGGCGAAAGCTCCGCGTCCGGCACCGACATGTCGACGACAGGCGCCATGTCACCCTCGGTGAGCGCCTGGCCCTGGTCGTGCGCGTGCGCGTGGTCGTGCGCATGGTCGTGCGCGTGATCGTGGTCATGGGAGTGCGGGTGTGCGTGCCCGTGGCTCATGCTGTGCGTGCCCCTTCAACTCCGCCGGAGAATCTTGCTCCGGCTACGTAGGCACCTTGGCGAGGCTGGCTGAATGAGGCGTGAACTCTCGAAGCCGAGTAAGGGTCCGGACCCTTACGGCTCGCGCCGAGCCGAACGCAGGGGCACCGGGCCGGCCGTACATGGTGAGGACGGCGACGCGACGATCGAGGAATCCGCCTGCGGCAGGGACATCTACGAGATCGGCTGGTCGCTCTCCGTAGTTACCGCGCCGCGGCGGAAGGGTAGCTGGTTGTCATGGCATCGACACGCTCCGCAGGCTTGGTGCTGGGTCTCGGCGTCGGAGGGTTCATCGACGGGATCCTGCTGCACCAGTTGCTGGGGTGGCATCACATGCTCAGCGGCTGGTTTCCGCACGACGAGCGGATCAACATGATCGGTGACGGCCTGTTCCACGCGGGCTGTCTCGTCCTCGTGCTCGCCGGCATCGCGCTGCTGGCCCGCAGCCGCCCGGCCCGGGGCCGTGAGCTGGCCGGCTGGATGATCGCGGGCTGGGGGGTGTTCAACCTTGTCGAGGGGCTGGTGGACCACGAGATCCTCGGCGTCCACCATGTCCGGCACGGGCCGTACCAGCTCGCCTACGATCTCTCGTTCCTCGCCTTCGGCGCCGTGCTCGTAGCGCTCGGCCTTCTGGTGGCTCAGGTCCCGATTCGGCGGACTTCCTCTGGATGATGACGGCGTGTCGCGCACTAACCGTAAAATTCTGGAATCCGCGACCGGACATATCGGACAGTAAATCGCCCTTGCGAGGACATAACCGGACCAAAGTATATAGACAGCCGGTGATTTCGTCGTCACGCTGCGTATGGTCCGTAGAATGCCGCTCGATTCCATTGCGTACACGGTGCGTCACCTGTGACCATGAAATGGAAGGTCCGGAATCCCCCTCCTGCCGGGTCAGCGCGATGGCGCCGCTGGGATTCCCGCGGCCCGTGGCAGACCCCAATGGAAAAGGGATTCCTGTACGGGCCTTTCATCATATTCACGGTCCAAAGCCGCGAATAGCGCATATTGGGAGGGGGCCCACAATGACTGCTATTCGGCCCCGCGCAAGCGGGGAACGCCGTCGCGAGGAGCGGTTTCACGACCCGGAGTTCGGCTCGTGGATAGGGGAGGTGGCGAGGACGGTCCGGGAAGTGGTCGACAGCACACCCCGGACCATCCGCCTCTGCATCCTGATCGCGGTTGCCGCCGCGTCATGGGCATACCTCAAGTAGCGATGGTGACGCACCTGTGGTCGCGGGCCCCAGGTTAAGCCGGACGGACTGCCCCGGCGGCCCGATTTACGAGATCGGGATGATAATCGGGGCCAACGTCAACGCTTGACCGTTAGGCAGGTCTGGAGCCCGCGACCAGGCGCGGCTAGCGCGCGAGCATGAACTCGCCGACCTTCAGGGCGCGCTCGACGATGCGGACGTCGCCGATATAGCCATGCAGGAGCTGGTCGAGCTTGCCGCCGTACTCATAGCCTCCGAGGAGCCACTGCATCCCGAGCGTGGAAAGGCCGGTCGACTTGGTGGAGGGGTTGCGCGCGACGGGGCAGCCGTCGACGTACATGGTGGTGTGGCTTCCGTCGTTCACCACGGCCACATGCCACCACGTGTCGAGTGTCAGATCGTGGCTCCAGTTCGTGACCGGACCGTCCAGGTTCAGCGGGTAGACGGCCCACTGCAGTCCCGGGCCGTCCGACAGGCTGAGAGTCACCACCGGCTCGTCCGGGTCGCCCTGCGTCTTCCCCGCCTCACGGCTCATGCCCCACCGGCTGAGCAGGCCGGCCCACTGGTTCTGACTGCTCTCCCAGTCGGCGGGGGCCTTGAAGAACGCCTCGACGGTGTAGCCGGACTCGAACTTGGCCGTGTTCAGCGGCGCGCCGGACGCGGTCTGGAGGTAGGCACCGCGAAGCGGCGACTTGTTCCCGCCGAAGTACAGACTGCCGTGCCCCGGCTGGTCGGGGTGGTGCTCGGACGACCACTTGAGCACGTCGGCCGGGCTGCCCGGGACCGCGACCTTGGTCAGGTCGTTGCCGTGACCCGACAGGTCCTTCACGCTCTCCGCGTCGCCGAACGGCGCCCCGTCCTGATGGGGGCCGTCGAACCGCCAGTAGGCCACCGTTCCGGGGACCACCATCGCGGACGCCGGCCTCGCCGGGCGCGCGGGCACGGGATCGAACCCGGAGAACCGCTCCTCGAAGTCGATCGCCACGGAGAAGTAGTCCTGCGGCCCGGTCCGCTCGATCTCCCGGCGCTCCAGGAGGTTCAGCTCCTCAGGCTTCTTGCCGAGCAGCCACGGCGAGATGGTCTCGACGTCGATGGTGTTCCTGGCCAGGTCGAACCGGTAGAGCCGGATCATGCCCGAGCCGCCGTAGTAGCGGTCCTGGTAGTTGGTGATGTGCACGTGGACGTCGTGGCCCGCGTTGTTCTTCTTGGTGGTCCGCGCCGGCGGCCAGAAGTGCCCGTTCAAGGTCAGGAAGATCTGGTCGTTGCCCGCGACCAGCTCGTTCCACACGCGGGCGCCGAAGTCGGAGAACTGGGCCTCGTCTCCGTCGTTGTCGACGTAGACGAGCTCGTGGATCGTCAGGATGACCGGCGTCTTCGGGTGCCGCCTGATGACGTCGTTCGCCCAGGCGATGCCCTTCGCCGACGGCCGCCAGTCGAGGGCCAGCAGCAGCCAGTCACGCCCGGCGGCGTGGAACATGTGGTAGGTGTTGTAGCCGTCCGGGCTGGCGCCCTTGAAGGTCTGCGACCGCCGGAAGCGCTGCGGGCCGAAAACGTCCAGGTAGGGCGAGGGGCCGCGCTGATCGTCGGTCGACGAGTTGATGTCGTGGTTTCCGGCCAGCACGCTGTACGGCACGCGCCGCCGGTCCAGGACGTCGAATGTCTTGCCGATCGCCTCCAGCTCGCTCTTCTGGGCATTCTGGACGAGGTCGCCCAGATGCGCCATGAAGACGATGTTCTCCTCGCCGGCGTTGTCGATCACATACCGGAACGACGCCTCGACCGGCTCCGGCACGATGCTCTCGCCGTCGAAGAGGTACTGGGTGTCCGGCATCACGACAAGGGTGAACCTCGGGTTCTCCGTGTCGGGCCGCCAGGACGAACCCGACTGCGAAGCCGTGGCGGACGTCGCGGCGGAGGCCGCCGTCGTGCCCGTCATGCTCAGAGCGGCGGCGCCGAGCCCGGCCAATCCCGTGGTGCGCAGGAAGGAACGGCGGCTGGAAGCCGCCTCCCCGCCGGGCCGCTGGTCGCTATCCATTTCTCCCCAATCCTTTAACACTGTCGCTTTGGTCCCTTTTGTCGCGACAGCACGTCAAGGTATAGGGAGCCCCGGTAGCGTACGGCGCATCACTCCTCAACACGGCTGAAACAGGACATGAATACCCAGGGTCGCGCGCACGAGAGTGCCGGCCGTACGGGCATGAGCGAGTTGCGGCTTTGCCATCCGGGACGATTGGGCGTTACAGGTCTGGAAATGGCCAAAGGTGAACAAACTGGTACACCTGGGGGTGACCACGATGACTGACAAATATCGGCAACTCGATCCGCAACGCCTCGACCCGGCGGACGCGCCGTACGCCACCGACCAGGGCATCCGCATCGGCGAGACCGACAACTCGCTGCGTGCGGGCGAGCGCGGCCCGACGCTGATGGAGGACTTCCACTTCCGGGAGAAGCTCACGCACTTCGACCACGAGCGCATCCCGGAACGCGTGGTCCACGCCCGGGGGTCGGGAGCGTACGGACACTTCAAGGTCTACGAGTCGCTCGCGCGGTACACGACGGCGGAGTTCCTGTGCGACCCGACCCTGGAGACCTCGGTGTTCGTCCGGTTCTCGACCGTCGCGGGCTCGCGCGGCTCGGCGGACACGGTCCGTGACGTGCGCGGGTTCGCCACGAAGTTCTACACCGGGCAGGGCAACTTCGATCTGGTCGGCAACAACATCCCGGTCTTCTTCATCCAGGACGGGATCAAGTTCCCCGACTTCGTCCACGCCGTGAAGCCCGAACCGCCCAGCGAGATGCCGCAGGCGTCGTCGGCCCACGACACGCTGTGGGACTTCGTCGGGCTCCAGCCGGAGATCACCCACATGATTATGTGGCTGATGTCCGACCGGGCGCTGCCGCGCAGCTACCGCATGATGCAGGGGTTTGGCGTGCACACCTTCCGGCTGGTCAACGCCGAGGGCCGATCGACCTTCGTGAAGTTCCACTGGAAGCCCATGCTGGGCGTCCACTCGCTCGTGTGGGACGAGACCCAGAAGATCGCCGGGAAGGATCCCGACTTCAACCGCCGGGACCTGTGGGAGGCGATCGAAGCCGGCGACTTCCCGGAGTACGAGCTGGGCCTCCAGTTGATCGCCGAGGAGGACGAGGCGGCCTTCGACTTCGACCTGCTCGATCCCACCAAGATCGTCCCAGAGGAGCGGGTGCCCGTGCGGCCGGTCGGCCGGATGGTCCTCGACCGCAACCCGGACAACTTCTTCGCGGAGACCGAGCAGGTCGCCTTCTGCGTGGGCAACCTCGTGCCCGGCATCGACGTCACCAACGACCCGCTGCTGCAGGCGCGGATGTTCTCCTACCTGGACACCCAGCTCATCAGGCTCGGCGGGCCCAACTTCACGCAGCTCCCGGTCAACCGGCCGGTCACCGAGGTGCGCAACGACCACCGCGACGGCTACCACCAGTCGGTCATCCCGCGCGGCACGGCCAGCTACCACCCGAACACGCTGTCGGGCGGGTGCCCGGCCCTGTCGGATGGGCTGACCTACACCCATTACCCGGAGCGGGTCGAGGGCGTGAAGACGCGCAGGCGCAGCGACAGCTTCTCCGACCACTACAGCCAGGCGACCCTCTTCTGGAACAGCATGTCTGCGTGGGAGAAGAAGCACATCGTGGCGGCCTTCCGCTTCGAGCTCGGCAAGGTCACCTACCGCCACATTCGCGAGCGGGTGATCGAGAACCTCAACCACGTCGATCACGCCCTGGCCGTCGAGGTCGCCGAGGGCATCGGCGTCGAGCCGCCCGCCAAGGAGGAGACCGAGAACCACGGCCGCAGCTCGCCCGCGCTCAGCCAGGCCAACCAGCCCTTCACGAGCGTGGCGACCCGCCGGATCGCCGTCCTCGCCGCCGACGGCGTGGCCGCCGGGCAGCTGGAGGCCGTGCGCGGCCCGCTGCGCGCCGCCGGGGCGGTCTGCGAGGTGCTCGGCCCGCGCGAGGGGGAGCTGGCGGGGCAGGACGGCGAGGCCGTGCCCGTGGACCACGCCCTCACGACCGTCGCGTCCGTGCTGTACGACGCGGTGGTCGTCCCGGGAGGCCCGGCCGGCGTGCACGCCCTGGCCCGGGACGGCTACGCCGTGCACTTCGTCGCCGAGGCGTTCAAGCACGGCAAGGCGGTCGGGGCCCTCGCAGAGGGGGTCACGCTGCTGGAGAGTGCGCTGGATACGGGGCGGGTCGGCGTGCGGACGGCCGGCTCCGGCGAGGGCACGGTGACCGACCAGGGGGTCGTCACCGACCTCCGGCCGGTGTCCGAGGAGTTCGTCGCCGCGCTGACCGCCGCCGTCGCCGCTCATCGGCACTGGGATCGCGACGCCGACACGGTCCCGGCCTGACGAGGACCGGCCCGGTCCGGGACGGCGGTACGGCTCGGGGCCGGGCCGGCCGTACGGCTGAGCCCCCGGTGTGAGCGCCGGTGTGAGCGCCGGTGTGAGCGCGGTGGTTCTACGCGGGCGTGTGCGCTGGGGAGGCCAGGCGGATGGACAGGCGGATCCGCGACCGGCCGGGCGACTGGTCGACGCTGACCGCGTCGCAGAGCCTGTTGATCAGCCACAGGCCGTAGCCCCGGTTGCCACGGCCGGGGGGCTGGTCGCGAGGCAAGTCCGCCGGGCTGAGAAGACCGGCGTTGTCGACCACCTCGACGGCCACGGAGGTGTCGTCGCGCCAGATGGCCAGTGTGCCGACTCCGCCCCCGTGCTCCAGGACGTTGATGGCGGCCTCGTTCGCCGCGATGACCAGGTCGTCGAGGCGAGTGCCCGTCAGGCCCGCCTCGGCGGCGTAACGCTGGATGTGCTCGCGCAACGCGGCGAGGTCATCGGTGATCGGCCACTGCCGGTGAGTCAGCACCGTCCTTCTCCACGCTCCTATTCGGGTCCACGTTTCGATCCGAGAGCCTCCGCGACGCCTGGGTGCACCGCGAACGCGTGAATCAGCCCGGTCACCCGGAAGATCCGGGTGAGCCTGGCGTTGAGACCGGCGAGTGTGACGGATCCGCCGCGCTCCTGCAGCAGCTTACGGATCACCAGCAGGATCCTGATGCCGGTCGAGTCGCAGAAGTCCAAGCCGGCCATGTCGAGGACGAGGCCGCCGTGCTCTGGGGCGAGCGCGGCCTGCAGGTCGTCGCGGAGTCGCTCGGCGTTGGAGAAGTCCAGCGACCCGTTGAGCGCCATGACCAGCACGTCGCCGGGAGGGTCGGTGGGAACACGGGTGAGATGCACTGGGGCGGTCACTGGGACACCTCGGCAGACGTTCGGGACGCTGAAGAATACGACGACAGGGGCGGCAGGGACGACAGGGACGACGACACGGAAGGCGACGCCGGGGACGTCGGCGGCGCGGCGGCGGGCACGGTCAGAGCCAGGATGGCGGTGTCGTCGGCCAGACCGGGGCCGAATCCGGTCAAGAGGTTCTTGATCTCTGAGACCAGCCGTTGGGCGTTCGCCCCGGCGAGGGTCGCCGCGAGATCGGCCAGCCGGTCCTCGCCGAACAGGTGGCCGCCCGGCAGCCGGGCCTCGGTGAGGCCGTCGGTGTAGAGGAGCAGGCCGTCGCCGGGGCCCAGGTGGAAGGTCACCGACTCGAAGCTCGGAGTCGTGAACAGGCCGACCAGCAGGCCCCCGGCCGGATGGACCGGCTCCACGACGCCGCTCGCGCGGACCGCGAGCGCGGGCGGATGGCCTCCTCCCGCGACGGTCACGGAGAACCCGTCCTCCGCCGGAGTGATCACGCCGAACAGCACCGTGCAGTAGGTCGGGTCGTCGGCGTCGTACTCCTGCAGCAGCACCGTGTTGAGGTTGTGGAGCACGGCCACCGGGTCGGGGTCGTAGATCGCGGCGGCGCGCAGAGTGTAGCGGGTCAGCGAGGTCAGTGCGGCGGCGGGGGCGCCCTTGCCGCACACGTCCCCGAGGAAGAACGCCCAGCGCCCGTCGTCGAGGTGGAAGACGTCGTAGAAGTCGCCGCCGAGCTGGTCGGGCGAGGCGACGTGGTAGAGCGTGGCGCTCTCCATCCCCGGCACGGCGGGCAGCGCCGGAGGCAGCAGCGTGCGCTGGAGGGTGGAGGTGAGCGTCTCCAGTCTGTACCGTTCCTGCTCCGCCTGGAGCCTGCGCTCGCGCTCGGCCCGCACGGTCGTCATGGCCGTCAGGCGCAGCTCCAGCTCGTCCATCACGATCGCGGCCAGGTCGGAGAGCACCTCGACCGCTTCGGGATCGATCTCCCGCGGTTTGACGTCCAGCACGTTGACCGTGCCGAGCCGGTAGCCGTCGGCGGTCGTGATCGGCGCCGAGGCGTAGAACCGCACGCCGAGCTCGCCGTGCACCAGCGGATTGCCGAGCGTCCGGGGGTCGTGCAGGGCGTCGCTGACCACGTACGGGCGGTTCTCCATGATCGCTGACGCGCAGAGGCCCGGATCGCGGCCGATCTGCCGGATTCGCTCGGGGAGGCCCCGCTGCGCCTTGAACCAGATGCGGTCCTCGTCGACGATCGTCACCGTGGCGATCGGCACATCGAACAGGCGGGCGGCGAGCGCCGCCACTCGATCGAACGCCCCGTCCGGTGGGGTGTCGAGGATGCTGTACCGGCGAACGGCCGCCAGCCGTGCCGGCTCATCCTCCGCGGAGACCAGGGGGGTCTCGGTCACGGTCACATTGCCTCGAATCCTGCACCCGGGTGCCTGCTGTCAGGGGATGACAACAGTTGATAAGCGCCGATATGACCGCCACATCTTACAACCGGACGGCCGGGCATCGTTTTGGCTTGTCAGAGGCGGGTAAGGCCACGCTGCTGCACCACGACGAGGGCATGGACAAGGGCATGGACGAGGGACTGTCTGCCGGACACACATGTCCCGTCACCCAAAGCGGCCGAGGCGGTCTTCCATGTGCCGCACCTCCGCTTTGTCCATTCTCCTTCGGAAGCGGACGCATGCGAGGGAATCATGAGAGCAGTCGTATACGAGGGTCCTCGTACGGTAAGCGTCGAGGACGTTCCGGACGCCCGGATCGAGCGGCCCACCGATGTGCTCGTCCGTGTCACCACGAGCAACATCTGCGGGTCGGACCTGCACATGTACGAAGGCCGGACGGACTTCGAGAAAGGCCGAGTCCTCGGCCATGAGAACCTCGGCGAGGTGGTCGAGGTGGGCGAGGCGGTCGACCAGGTCCGCGTCGGCGACCTGGTCTGCATACCGTTCAACATCGCCTGCGGCTTCTGCGCCAACTGCGAGAAGCGGCTGACCGCCTACTGCCTCACCACCAATCCGGAGCCCGGCATGGCCGGGGCCGCCTACGGGTTCGCCGACATGGGCCCGTACAGCGGCGGGCAGGCCGAGTTGCTGCGCGTTCCTTACGGCGACTTCAACTGCCTGGTGCTTCCCGACGACGCCAGGGAGAGGCAGACGGACTACGTCATGCTCGCCGACATCTTCCCGACCGGCTGGCACGCCACCCAGCTCGCGTGCGTCCAGCCCGGCGACAGCGTCGTGATCTACGGCGCGGGGCCCGTCGGCCTGATGGCGGCCTACTCGGCCACACTCAAGAGCGCGAGCAGGGTCATGGTCGTCGACCGCCATCCGGACCGGCTCGCCAAGGCGGAGGAGATCGGCGCCATCGCGATCGACGACTCCAAGGTGTCGCCCGTCGACCGGGTCATGGAACTGACCGGCGGAACGGGCGCGGACCGCGGCTGCGAGTGCGTGGGCTACCAGGCTCACGACCCGCAGGGCACGGAACATCCCAACATGACGCTCAACAACCTGGTCAAGTCGGTCAAGTTCGCCGGCTCGATCGGCGTCGTCGGCGTCTACCTCCCGCAGGACCCGGGCAGCCCCGACGACCTCTACAAGCAGGGGGAGATCGCCTTCGACTACGGCATGTTCTGGTTCAAGGGTCAGACGATGGGCACCGGCCAGTGCAACGTGAAGAACTACAACCGCGCCCTGTGCGCGCTCATCCACGAGGGAAAGGCCAAGCCGTCCTGGGTCGTCTCCCACGAGCTGGGCCTGGACCAGGCGCCCGACGCCTACGAGCACTTCGACCGGCGTGACATGGGCTGGACCAAGGTCGTCATGCATCCCAGCGCGCTGAGCTGACTCCCGTCCGCGCAGATGACATGGGCGTCGTCGCCCGTTTCGAGAAACCCGTCCAGAAATATCGGGAAAAGGAACGCACATGAAACCACGGGACGTGCTGACCGGCCGTGGCCGGGGCGGCTGAGACCCGGAAATGGGCCTGCCGTGACAGCGCAGGCCGGACTCGGCACCTCCGGAGGAACCTGTCGCGTGGCCCCGGCGAGAGCCCGCTTCCCGCTGCTGACGGTGGGCGTGGAGGAGGAGTTCCTCCTGCTCGACCCGGAGACGGGAGAGGTGGCGCCCGTCGCGGAGGAAGTCCGCAGGCGGGCAGGCGGGCCCACCGGCGCCCGGATGGTGCCGGAGCTCACCCGATTCCAGGTCGAGACCAACAGCGCCGTGCACACGGATCTGCGGCGGCTGCAGGGTGATCTGCGGGAGACGCGGGCCGTCGCGTCGGAGGCCGCGGCCGCCGTCGGCGTGGGGCTCGCCGCCTGCGGCACCGCGCTGAGCGGCAACCTCGGCATGCCGCCGCTGAGCCGCTCCGCGCGTTATGACCGCATGGCCGGCGAGTTTCGCGCGATCATGCGCGGGCAGGGGGTGTGCGGATGCCACGTCCACGTCGGCATGGCCGACCGCGAGGAGGCGGTGCGGGTCAGCAACCACGTGCGCCCCTGGCTGCCGGTCCTGCAGGCGCTCGCGGGCAACTCGCCGATCGCCGACTCCATGGACACCGGATACGCGAGCTGGCGGTCGATCGTGATCGCGCGATGGCCCAGCGTGGAGCCTCCGCCGTACTTCGAGTCGGCCCGGCACTACGACGGCCTGATCGCCGGTCTGTACGCCAGCGGGGCGATCATGGATTTCGGGATGGTGTACTGGCTGGTCCGGCTGTCGCACCACCTGCCGACGCTGGAGTTCCGCACGGCCGACGCCTGCGCGACGGCGGAGGAGGCCACGATGGTGGCCGCTCTGGTCCGGGCGCTGGCCGCCACCGCCCTGAGCGACGTGCGCGCCGGCGTTCCCGCCCCGGCCGTCGATCAGACGCTGCTGCGGGCGGCCTCCTGGCGGGCGGCCCGCGACGGCCTGGAAGGCGAGGGGTTCGATCTCCTCACCGGGAGCCGCGCGCCCGCCTGGGAACTGGCCTGCCGCCTGCTCGACCACGTGCGGCCGAGTCTCATGGAAGCAGGTGACCTGCCGTTCGTGACCTCCACCCTGAATCTCGTACGGCGGTGCGGCTCCGGGGCGGCGCGCCAGCGTGCCGCCTACGAACGCCGCCGCCGCGTCACCGACGTCGCCAGGCTCCTGGTCGAGCAGACGGTCACCGGTCTCCCGTCATAGAGGACGGCGGATCCCGGCTCGTGATCAAGGTCGCCTGACTGCCGAGGGCCCGTCAGGTGGCCGCCTGCGGCGAGCGCTGCTCGAAGTGCTCCAGTGGGGTCCTGGGGCTCCGCCCTGCGGGGCCCCGCCACTCGGCGATCAGCACGGTCGCGTCGTCGCGGAGATCGCCCTGGTGATAGTCGAGCACGGCATGCATGAGACGGCGCAGCGTCTCCGGGACGGGCAGCCCGTCGGCGTGGTGGCGAATCACGAAGTCGACGAAACGCTCCAGGCCGAACTCCCTCCCGGAGGCGTCGCGGGCCTCGGTGATGCCGTCGGTGTAGAGGATCAGACGGTCTCCGGGTTCGAGTTGCTCGTGGCAGACGATGGTCTCCAGGCCGAGATCGGTGCCGAGCGGATGGCCGGGCGGGCACTCCAGCTCGCAGTTCCAGCGGCCGCCGCGGATGAGGACCGGAGGATGATGCCCCCGGTTGATCAAGCTCAGCTCACCCGTGCGAAGGTCGAACTCCGCGATGATCGCGGTCGTGTAGCGGTTGCCGGCGAACTGCTCGATCAGCGCGCGCTCGATCTCCTCGGCCTTCTGGAGCAGCGTGCCGCCCTGGCGCCGCTGGTTCCGGCAGGTCGCGATCGCCAGGTTCGCGGTCAGACCGGCGGCGGTGTCGTGCCCCATCGCGTCGAAGACCGCCAGGTGCACGGTGTCCCCGTCGATCGCGTAGTCGAAGGCGTCCCCGCCCACCTCGTAGGCCGGCTCCAGCACGGCTCCGATCGCGATCTCCTCGCCGATGAACGTCAGCGGCGGCATCACCTGCCACTGCATCTCCGCCGCCACGGACATCGCCCGCGTGCGCACCAAGCGGGCGAAGGAGTCGCTGTAGCCGCGCTTGCTCGCCACCAGCATCGCGACCAGCGAGGCCAGGCTCCACATGCGGTCCCTGGCTTCGTCGTCGTCGAGCTCGGGGGTGATCCTCAGGACGCCCAGGCGCTCGGTGCCGTCGAGCAGCGGCACCCACCATCGGCCGGCGCCCTCGCCCGTCGACTCCAGGACGCCTCGCGATCTCTGGAACGCCCGCCCGGCGAGCGTGCCCTCGATCCGGATTTCGGCCGCGGCGTCCTTGCGCCACGATTCGTCGCTCTCGCCCCGCGCCTCCTCGTCCTCCGGCTTGGCCGGGAGCAGGCGCAGGACGTTCTGCTGGAGATCGGTGAGGTAGATCAGCGCCTCGTGCAGCCCCGCCCCCGTGGCGTGCTGTGCGAGCAGAGCGGGCAGTTGCTCCATGGAGGCGTAGTGACTTCCCTCCAGGAGTCCGCTCAGCATGCGCTCCGCACCGGAAATGCCCATCGTGGTCCACCGCCCCCGATCTGTCCGCCCACGCCCGGCGTGCCGTACGGCTCGGCCGGCTGCCGGTGGCGTGGCCGCGGTGGAGCCCACTGGCGACGTGGTGGCGTGCGCTTCCAATCTACGCCGGGAACGAGCGGGAGGAACGAGAAAGGGTGCGACCTGGCGGGTCGCACCCTTTCGGGGGCTATTCAGCGTTATTCGGGGTTGCGCGGGTCAGCAGGTCAGGTTGCCGCCAGGGGAGACACCCAGGATTCCGGCGAACCTCTGGTAGGCGGCGACCCGGCTCTGCACCTGGGCGGGGTTCCCGCCATTGCACTCCAGGGAGCCGTTGATGCTGCGGATCGTCTCGCCGAAGCCATAGCCGTTGACCATCGCGGCGTGCGCGGTCATCGTGCCGGGGCCGTTCTGCGACATCCAGTACCAGATGCCGGTCTTCCAGGCCACGGCCGGGTCGGTCTGCACCAGGTTGGGGTTGTTGAGCAGGTTGATGCCGAGGGCGTCACCCGCCGCCTTGTAGTTGAAGTTCCAGCTCAGCTGGATCGGGCCACGGCCGTAGTACGCCGCCTGGCCGGCCGGGCAGCCGTACGGCTGGCTCATGTCGCAGTAGTGCGGGTAGTTCGCGGTGTTCTGCTCGACGACGTAGACCAGGCCACCGGTCTCATGGTTGACGTTGGCCAGGAAGGCCGCCGCCTCCTGCTTCTTGACCGTGTCGCTGCCCGTGTTGGCGAAGCCGGGGTAGGCGCTCAGCGCCGCGACCAGGCCCTGGTAGGTGTAGAAGGAGTTGCGGCTCGGGAACATCTGGTTGAACTGCGACTCGCTGACGACGAAACCTCCGCCGCCGCCGCCGCCGCCGCCTCCGCCGCCACCGCCGCCACCGCCACCGGTGCAGGTGAACGGGTCCCAGAACCAGGTGCTGATGGTGGGGTCATAGCCGGGGTTGTCGTGCGAGGCCTTGTAGTACTGGCCGTTGGTGTACTTGACGATGTCGCCGGTGACATAGTTGTGTCCGGCCTGCCAGTTCGGGTAGCTGCAGGTCGTGCCGCCGCCACCGCCGCCACCGCCACCGCCGGTGCACGCTCCCTGGTCCGCCCAGACACCCGATCCGCCGGTGGAGGGGGCCTCGCCCTGGGTCCACCACTTCGCGGACCAGTTGTGGCTGTTGTAGGAGGCGGTCATGCCGCCCGTGTAGACAGCGGAGGAGCTCCACGCGGTCGCGCACGTGGCGGCGGACGCGGGTGTCATCGGCATGGCCACCGCCAGCGCGGTGGCGACCGCCATGGCGGCCAGAGCCGCCATGATTCGCAGTCTTGACACTTGATCACTCCTTCGTACGGCTCAGCCGTACAAGATCGACGACAGGACTGACCCGCCACGACCCCCTTACCTCGGATCGAGGTAGCCACCACGGGACTGAGGGCAAATCAACAGGATTTCGCTTACATGGGTCAATATCTGGCGAAGGCTTCGCCTGTCCCGAAATTTCGGCCCATTCCGTCTGCTCGGCGCGGTGGGAGATCATGCACAGTTGTCCCCTTCACGGCTAGGGACGCCGACCACATGATCGGTTACGTTCATGCCGATTTCTCCGCACACGGGAGGTTGGCATGCGCCGTCTGCCACGCTCTTCTGCTTACTCGTCCCACTCCTCATCCCGCTGCTCGTCACCGCCCCGGCGAAGGCCGCCGTGACGCCGCTCCAGGTCTACGGGGCCTGGCACTGCGGCGACGACGCCTGCATCTGGGGCGCTGTCCGTGGCGTGGCCAAGTTCACCGGCAGCCTCTACATCGCCGAGGGCAGCAAGATCCGGCCCGAGTGCACCGACTACGCCACGTCGCTGCAGAAGTCCACGGGAAGCTTCGTCCAGACCGCCGCTCCCAACGGCGCTGGCACCAGCTCGGGACTTCTCGGCTACATGTTCTGGGCGGCCGAGCGGCCCCTCGACCCGGGGCGTGACGACCGCCCCTCCGAACGGCTGCGAAGGCGGCGTGGGCGGTGGGGCCACCGCCTACGCCATCCCGATCCCGATGCCAGCGCTCCGGCAGAGCTAGCGCGGGGAGCCGGGCCGCGGCCCGGCTCCCCGCACCTTCTAGCGGCTCTCTCCACGACAGACGGCCCTGTGGCTCTCCGGGCCACAGGCGACGAAGTAGACCGCGCCCGTGAGGGCACCGTGGTCGCGAGCGTCCAGGTAGGCCGCGGTTTGCTGGAAGAGCATGATGAGCGGTCCCACGGCGACGGCCACCTTCGTCAGAGCTTCGGCGGCGTGCAGGGCGCGGGTGGCCTGGGTCGCGGCTCGCCGGAGGACGGGAATGGCCTTGATCGCGTCCTGTACGGCGACGACCAGGGCGTCCACCCTGCTCTGCTGAGCGGTGATGAAGGCGGTGATCCGGGCCAGCGCGGCCGAGTCGGCCGTCACCTGGTAGCGCTGAGCGACCGGTACCAGTGCCTGGCGCGCCGCGTTGAGTGCGGTGACCAGATTCGCGCATCGCCCGGGGCGCGTCTGCTGGCAGGTGGCCAGAGCCTTTTCGGCGTTGACGAAACGGGTGGCGACGGCGCGGTCCTGACCCGCGGTCCTCAGGACCTCGCGGGCCTGCTGGAGGTCGGTGCGGGACTTGTCCAGGCTTTCCACACCAGCCTTCTCCGCGGTGTCGGCCGCCTCCGACAGGGCCTTGCTCGCCGCCTCCTGCTGCTTGAACGCCCCAAGGACGGCTTGGCCGTCGCCGATGTCGACGCCCAGGTCCCCGGAGACCACCCGGGCCGCGTACTTGGCGATGTCCGCGGGATTGAGCTGGCTGATCGCCTCGTATGCCCTGCGCGTCTCTTCGGTGATGTACAGCCCGTTGGCGACGGTCGCCAGCTGGGACAGCAGGCGATCCCGCTGGGCGGGGTCACTCACCAGCCGCACCGCGCTCGGCAGCGCGCACACCACGTTCTCCGCCGTGGTCACCGAGACGGGGTTGCGGGTCAGGCAGTCCCACACTCGGCGCGCGTCGCCGCGGAGGCCGCGCTGGAAGGCGGCCAGGTTGCGGTAGTCGTACTGCAGGCCCGTCGTGGAGATCGTGCCCAGGCTGACGAGCTGGATGAAGTAGTCCAGGTACTGCGCGTTGAGCGCCAGGGGATCGAGCAGGTCGTAGGTGACGGTGATGACCTGATCGGGCGCGGTGAAGCAGGCGTTGGGCCAGGTGAGGCTGCCATAGCCCTGAGGAGCGAGGGCGGCGGCGCCGTTCGGGTCGACGGCCTTGGGCAAGGTCGCCTCAGGCCCCGGGGGCAGCGTGGCGCCGTCGCGCGGGACCGGCTTGAGCGCGTTCCAGACCGCGGAGTCGTCCTTGATGCTCTCGACAGTGAGAGAGACCGGGCATGCTCCTGTGGCCGGAACGACGGCCCCCCGGATCTTCTGATGCGCGTCGGAGTGGTCGGCGACGATCCTCAGGCCGGAAACGGTGATGTCCCGCGTGGCCGTATCGGTGTCGGTTCCGTCGCCCACGGTCACCTTCGCGCGGTAGTTCCCGGCGGTCAGCAGGTCCACCGACCGCACCGCCGGGTCGCCGGAGCCGGTCAACGGCAGCGGGTCGCCGGCGGGCGCTCCGGCGCTGTCGAGGCGGCGTACCTCGAAGGCGTAGGTGGTGGCGCCCTGGGACTCGCGGGCGTCCAGCCGTACGTTCTTCAGGGGAGCGGTGCCGCCGGCCGGGCTGAGGGTGAGCGCGGCCTTCAGCGTCGCCAGGTCGAGCGTGAGGGTCTTCGAGGCGGCGCAGTCGCCTGATTTCGCCTCGAACTCCAGCGTGTACGTGCCCTTCCTGGAGAACGAGGCGGTCGTGTTGACGTGGAGGGTGGACCCCACACGGGTCCCCACCTGGTTCGGGGCGAAGGTCACGCTTCCCGGGCCGGTGATCTTCCGCCAGGTGTAGGAGTAGGCGGTGGGGTCGGAGCCGGCGGGGAAGGTCGCCTTCGCCGTCAGTTCCACGTCCGACAGATGATCGACGACGCCCTCTGGGCCCAAGTCGAGCGTGGGTTTGCCGCAGTCGGACGGAGTCGGACTGGGCGCGTCTTCGGGGCATCCATGGTTCGCCACGGGCCCCGGTTGGAGAAAGCAGGCGTCGGCGTTGTTCGGCACGCCGTCGCCGTCCAGATCGCCGTCAGCCGGGTAAACGGCCCATCCGGTCCGCCAGGTGTCATAGGGGCAGGAGACCTCTTCGGTGCGACCGTCGTTCGTCGTCCCGCCATAGGCGAAACAGGCCGCGGCGCCCCCGTCGCCGTTGAATGTATGGGAGACGCTGAAGGGTTTCACGGTGTAGACCGGTTCGTTCGCCGCGTTCTCGCAGGAGCCGATGGGCAGCGGGGTCGTCGCTCCGTCGCTCCAACGGATCTCCGCCTTGCTCCAGCCGATGAATCGTTCCGCATCGAGGGTGACCGTGCCGGTGAACGGGGCCACGTGCACGCTCCATGCCTCGGGCACCGGCTGGAAACCCCCGACGGGCAGCTCGAAGCAGCTCACCGCAGCCGCCGGGGAGACGAGGGCCTGCACGGTGACTATTGGAAGGAGTAACGCCAAAACGACTGACCGTGCGACCCATATGCGTAATTTGCCCATTTTGTCCTCGTGTTCTGCGTCCAGGTACATCGAAGACGAAAGCATCGAAGCCGCGGTTGCCGAAACCACCGTAATCGTGACGAAGGCGTGACTGTGTTCTCTCCATTTCCGAATTATTTGTTCCCTTTGGGAAAAGCGAACCGGCAGCTATGGGAACTCGTCTAGGTGCTGCCGATCGATATGACCAGTCCCTGCGCGCGATGGTCGGACATGCCCTCCGGGTCGAGGAGCCGGTAGCCGTGCACCCTGGCCGAGGAGGTGAAGGCCCAGTCGAGCTGCCACAGGGCCGGGCCTCCGGCGGGCCATGAGGCGGGGTAGAGAGAGCGGGCCGCCCGGTTGGCGCTCGACAGCCGGTGGAACAGCCACCCCATGTCCCCCATGGCGTACGTGCTGTTGAAGTCGCCGGCCACGAGGAGCGGGTTGCGGTTGGCGCCGACGTCGGCCTCCAGGCCGTCGAACTGCGCCTTGCGGGCGGCGTTCCGGTCCTGCAGGAACGTGTAGAACGCCGGAGTGAGAGGGTTCTCGTTCAGCATGTACTGCGTGGGGATGTGCACGTTGTACAGCGAGAGGATGGACGTGCCGATCCGCAGGTCCGTCCGCAGCACCTTGCCCAGCGTGAACGCCGACAGCCACGGGGAGCCCGAGCTGAGAGCTCTGGCGGGTCCCACCGGCGGGCTGGCCACGATGGGAAAGCGCGACAGCGTGACCAGCTCTCCCTCGACCGCGATCTGGTAGCCGGGGAACTCCTGGCGCAGCCGGGCCAGGTCGTCGACCTGCCGGGGAGTGTCGTCCGTCCAGGACAGGTATTCCTGCAGAAGGTAGACGTCGGCGTGCTGGGCCTTCAGGAAACCGTAGAAGTGCCCGGGATCGTCGTCCTGGTGCCAGTACTCGGTGTTCCACGACACCACGCGGACAGCGCCAGGCGGAGCCGGTGATCCATCGCCGGTCAGATTGAGCGCGCTCTGGTCGACGCCGAGGGCGAGGGACACGACCGCCAGGACCGCGCACCACCGCCGGAGCCGGCCCGCGAGGGGAGTGGCGGCGAGCAGCAGGAGCGGACCGGCCAGGTAGACGAGCGGCGGCACCAGGTCGGGCAGCAGCCACAGCCAGAACCGGCCGGACAGCAGGCGGTGCAGGGCGACGAACAGCAGCCACGCCGCCGTCACCGTGAGGACCAGGCGGCCCCGCCACCGGCGCGGGCGGCCCCTGGCCTCGGCGGCCGGGGCGGCCCTTGTTCCAAGAGCGTTCGACAAGTGATCAGCCTCCGGCCGGCAGCGCGGCCGGGGCCGGCGCCTCGTAGATCCCGCGGAACCTGCCGGAGAGGAACCACTGCGCCGCTCCCGCGGCCACCCCGGCGATGATGACCAGGTTCACCAGGAAGTGCACGCCGGCGAAGAACACGCCGAAGAGCGGGCACCGCCGGGAGAACACGAACCGGTACATCCCCGCGTCGCACGCGAGCGAGGCCGCCAGCAGCAGCGCCGGTACGGCTGTCGCCACGGGGCCGAAGACCAGCGGCAGCGGCAGCGCGGCGACCGCGAGGAGCGCCGCCACGGAGCCCCAGGCCCGTGACGCCGTCTCGTACCCCTGGGCGAACTTCCGCCGTCGCGCGTACAGGGGCACCCGCAGGCGGCCCCGGTGGAAGAGCTTGCGCAGCAGCGTCCCCAGCTCGCGGTCATGGCCCATCCGGCCGTGGATGGCCGAGGTGATCAGGACGGTGTGCCGGCGGCTGAGCCGGTGGCCGTAGTCGACCTCCTCGGTGTACCGCAGTCGCGGGTTGAACGGCCCGACCTCGGCGAAGACGGCGGCCCGGATCGCGAACATCGCCGACCACAGGAAGGAGACCTCGCCCTCCGACGCGATCGACCAGTAATGGTGCTGAAGGGCGCGGTAGTCCTCGACCCTGGTGGACCGGATCAGCGGCTCGGGGTCCTCGATCCCGCACGCGGCCCCGAGGTTCGGGTCCTTCTCAAGGAGCGCCACGCCTACGGCGACCGCGTCCGGCGCCAGCGCCACGTCGGAATCCACGAAGAACAATATGTCGCCACTGGCCCAGGCGGCCCCCGTATTGCGGGCGACCGCGGCGCCGCCGTTGGCCGGAGTCCGTATCACGTTCACCCCCATGGATTCCGCGATCCGCACCGATTCGTCGGTGCTGTGGTCGTCCACCACGACGATTTCCATGGGGGAGTAGGTCTGCTCCTTGATGGCCTGGAGACACAATGGCAGAAACCGCGCGTGATTGTAGTTGGGAACGATGACGGTGACCAGCGGGCGAAGCGGTTCCATGTGTTACCTCCCTTTCCAGCGGTGCCTTACCGAGTGGCGAGTGATACGACCATGTCCTGAAGGTGGTGGCTCGACATGCCTTCCGGTGAGCGCAGGTCATAGCGGTGGACGTTCACGTCGCGCGAGGTGAGGGTCCAGTCCATCTTCCATAGGCGCAGGCCGGCGAAGGTCAGCGTGGCCGGATAGGGCGAATTCCCGGCCCGGCTCGCGTCCTTCAGGTGATCGAGCCGTCGCGCGAGTCCCGTGCCGGGCAGGATGTTGAGATTTCCGGACGCCAGCACGGGATGGGGATTCGCGTCGATGTCGGCGACGAGCCGCCGAAGCTGGATCTGTCTTTCGGCGTCCAGCGTTTCGATGGCGCGGTAGAACTCCGGCGTCAGCGGGCTGGAGCTCAGATAGAGCATGTCGTAGAAATGCGCGTTGTATATCGAGAGAACGCGCCCGGCCGTCCGCACATCGGTGCGCATGGCGGCGTGCGTCCAGTTGGCCGCATACGGGTTCGGATTCGCTCCGACCGGCGTCTGGCTCACGATCGGAAGGCGCGAGATCGTCAGAAGACCCTCGTCGGCGGCGAAGTGATAACCGGGGAATTCGCGCCGCAGTTCCTCGCTGTCGTCGAGCGGCACCTGCGCCCCCGGCGCGCACTTCGCGTGCTCCTGCAGCAGGTAGACGTCGGCACGCCACCGCCTCAGGTAGCGGAAGAAGCGGGCCGGGTCATCGGTGGTGTCCCAGCAGTAGGTGTCCCAGGAGACCACGTGCAGCGCGCCGGCGGGAGCGGGCCCGTCCCCGCCCCCGTTCCACGGCGCGTTCAGCCCGGCCTGACCCAGGACCAGGGCGAGGACGAGGGCGGCCGCGGTCGGCACGACCGTCCACCAGTGGGTCGCGCGTGCGACCTCGACCCGGCACAGCCGCAGCACCAGCAGGGCCACGAGCAGCGTCACCGGCAGCGCCGCGTACAGCAGGGGCGGCACCATCAGGTCCGGGACGACCCACAGCCACGTGTGGCCCGAGAGCAGCCCGCGCAGGACGGTGAGCGCCACTAGCGCCACGGAAAGGCTGATCAGCGCCCGTTGCGGACGGGGCAGCGGCGATCGGACGAGCAGCAGCATCGGCACCGACCCGAGCACCACGACCGGCCCGGTGAAGAACAGCAGGAGCGGTACGGCTCCGCCCCACCACCAGAACCTGCCGGTCAGCCAGTTGACGAGCGCCAGTAGCACCCAGGCCAGCAGGGCGCCGAGTGCGGCTCTCCCGGCCCAGCGCGTCCACCGTGCCGTCATCGCGCGCTGCGTGCCCCGCGGCTCGGCCTCAGCCTCGCGCACACGAAGGGGATGCGTCATGGCGCCGGGAGGGGGGAGGGGCGGGGGCGCCGCCGGCCGGACCACGCGACCACTCCCAGGGCGATCCCCGTGCCCGCGATGTCGGCCACGGTGATCAGCACCCGGCTCAGGGCCACCAGCGTGACCAGGCCGGGTCCGGTGAGCAGGGTGGCCACCGTGAGCCCGAGCACGGCCTCGCGCGCCCCGAGGCCGGACGGCATGACGATGGTGAAGATGCCGGCCACGGTCGACAGGGCGAAACCGCCGATCCCGATCGTCATCGCGCCGGCGGGAGGCGCGCCCAGCGCGACCGCGAGCACCGTGACGTGCAGGCCGCTGATCAGCCAGCCCACCGTCATCAGTCCGGTGACCGCGAGCAGGGTCCGCCGGCCGGGCAGGGCGGGAGCCGTACCCTCGCCGCGCCGCAGGATCCGCTGTGCGACGCCGAGCAGCGGGGCCAGCAGCCGGGGCGCGGCCAGGGGCACGAGCGCGGCGGCCACGAGCGGCAGCAGCGCCCACCAGATCGGGTTCGACGCGACGAGCCGGGGGAGGGCCACGAGCCCGACCACGAGCCCCGCGACCACTCCCAGCCCCTGGCTGGCCACGAAGGCCCCGGCCAGCCGGGCGGGCGGCTCGCCGAGCGGCCGGGCCAGCGCGGCGTGCGCCACAGCCGGCCAGACGCCGCCCGGCAGGTAGCGGGTGACCCCCGCGAGGAAGAAGACCCGGATCGCCACCGGCAGCGACAGGCGGGTGCCGAGCCCGGCGAGCAGCATGCGCCAGCCGAAGAAGCCGGGCATCCCGCCGACGGCGGCGAGCGCCACCGCCAGCGACGCGTTGCCCCAGCCCACGAGCCGCAGGCTCTCGCCGAGCCCGTGGCGCACCCGCCAGAGTTGGTAGCCCAGCAGCCCGAGCACGAGCACGTAGGCGGTCAGGCGCAGCGCCGCGAACACCTTCTGGCGGGTCGTGCGGGTCGTGCGCCCCTCCGCCCGCCGGGCCTGGTCGACGGCGGTCATGCGGGCGCCTTCTCCCGGCCCGTGCCGTACAGGCGGCGGAAGGACCGCGACGTGAGCCACTGCAGGATCCCGATGCCCGCGCCCAGCGCGATGGTCACGTTGACCAGGAAGTGCACGCCGACGAAGAAGAGCCCGAAGGCGGCCGTACGGCTGGCGAACACGAACCGGTACATCCGCCAGTCGATGGCGAGATAGGCGAGGAACGTCAGCACGGGCAGCACCGCCGTCCAGGCCGCTCCGGTCAGCAGCGGCACGGGCAGGGTCGCGACCGTCAGCGCGGCGGCGAGGCTCGCCCGCGACTCCGGCGAGCCGATGACTCCGGGGGCGTACCTGGGCTGGAGGAAGAACGGCACGTGCACCCGGGTGCGGGTGAAGACCTTGCGCAGCGCGACGCGGAGCGTGGCGTCGTCGTCGTGCCGGCCGCGCACGGCCGAGGTGAGCAGCACCTCCCACTTGCTGGCGAGCCGCTCGCCCACGTCGGTGCCCTCCGACTGGGTGAGCTCGGCCGTCCACGGGCCGACCTCCTCCCACACCGCGCGCGGGAAGGCGATGATCGCCACGGGGAGGAATCCCTTGATCGGACCCTCGGCGACCAGATACCAGTAGTGGCGGTAGAGCGTGCGGTACTCCTTGACGAGGCTGTCGCGCCGCAGCGGGATCGGCTCGTAGTTGCCGGAGACCGCGCCGATCTTCGGGTCTGACTGGAGCAGCCGGACCGCTTCGGCGACCGCGTCCGGGGCGAGCGCGACGTCGGAGTCGAGGAAGAAGAGCACATCGCCGCGCGCGTGCTCCACCCCGAGGTTGCGGGCGACGCACACCCCGCTGTTGCGCCCCGTGCTGAGCACTCGCACGCCCAGCGACCGGGCGACCTCCACGGAGTCGTCGGTGCTGCAGTCGTCCACGTAGAGGATCTCGATGTTGGCGTACGTCTGTGCCAGGACGGACTTCAGGCACAGCTTGAGCACGTCCCCGTAGTTGTAGTTGGGGATGATGACCGACACGAGGGGTGCCGCGGTCGACGTCATGATTCACCGGCCTTTCGAGGGTGGGCGTGGAGGGCCGCCCGGTGGGACGGCCCGAAGGAGGAGTCGAGGGTGGCGCGCACCCACCCCGTGGCGGCCCCGCAAAGTTGCGCCGCGTGGGAGAGGAAGTGCACGACCGTGAAGTACGCGAGGAAGGCGGGCCCCTTCTCCCGTAGCACGAAGCGCGACAGCGGCGGGTCGGAGACGGCGAACAGGGCGAGGAAGGCCACCGGAAGCGGCAGCGCCGGCGGCCACACGAGGGCGACCGGGACGGAGGCCATGGTGAGCGCGGTCGTGAGGATGCCGGACATCCGGTTGATCACCAGAGCGTCGCGGCGCAGCCGGTTCCGCGCGGAGAAGAGGAGGAACTGCGAGCGCCGATACTGCTCCTTGAGCAGGGGCAGGAGCCGGTCGGCCTCGTCGTGCCGGCCGGTGACCTCGCCCGAGAGGCGGATGCGGTGCCGCACCAGCAGGCGCTCGCTGTACTCGTCGTCCTCGGCGCTGCGCAGCCTGGTGTCGAACGGTCCGACCTCCTCGAACACCGCGCGGGGGACGGCGGCCAGGGCGAAGATGGCGGTCTTCGTCAGGCCGGCCCCCTTGACGAGGGCGTGGTGCATGCGCAGCGTCCGATAGATCTCGACGGGCCCGTCGTCGATGAGCGGCTCCTTGCCGTAGACGCCGTAGACGCAGCCGCAGCCCGGATCCTCACGGAGCAGCCGCACGGCGTTCTCGACCGCGTCCGGGGCGAGGCCGACGTCGGAGTCGAGGAAGAAGAGGATCTCGCCGCGGCTCGCCGCCGCCCCGGCGTTTCTGGCCGCCGACACCCCCATGTTGTACGGCTGGGCGACCAGCGCGCACGGCGACTCCTCGGCGATGGCCCGTGAGCCGTCCGTGCTGGCGTCGTCGACGACGATCACCTCGATCCGGGGGTAGGTCTGCGCCAGCGCCGACCCGAGACAGGCGCGCAGCGTCTTCTCGGCGTTGTGGGCCGGGACGATGACCGACACCAGAGGGACCGGCACTGGAGGAACCGGCACTGGAGGAACCGGCACTGGAGGGGACGATCGGGACACGGCTGCCGCCTTTCGCTCGGGTTCATCGTCGTGGCGCCTCATCGGAGGATCTCGGCGGCCAGTGCCGGGTGACGGGCGAGCACGGTCGTCACGCCGAGCACGATCGCCAGCGCCACGCCCGTGACGGCGATGCCGCGGTCACGCAGCAACCCCCGCACGGGATCGCCCCCGCCGCCGTCCACGAGCACCACCTGGAGATAGCGGAACAGGGCGAAGAGGGCCAGCGGAGTGGACAGCAGCATCGCCGCCTGGCCGTACGGGCCGAGGGGCGCCTCGGTGCGCACGTAGATCAGCCCGGCGACCGCGGTGAGCACGCAGGTGAGCTGGAGCAGATGGTCGGCCAGCTCCACCGAGTAGCCGCGAAGCGCGGGCCGGTGGGCCGGCCCGCTCTCCACCAGTTCCTGCCGGCGCTTGCCGATGACCAGCAGCAGCGACAGCGAGAACACCGCGACGACCAGCCAGCCGGAGATCCGCTCCCCGATCGCGAGGTATCCCTGGATGACGCGGAGCGCGAAGCCCAGGGCGACCGTGCCCACGTCGATCAGCGGGATGTGCTTGAGCACCCGGCTGTAGGCGACGTTGAGCACGAGATAGGCCAGGACCGGCCAGTACGGCCTGCCCGGCCCGAAGCCGATCACCCCACCGAGGACGGCGAGCAGGAAGACGAGGTAGACGAGCGCCACCCGCACCGGCACGCGGCCGGCGGCGATCGGCCGATGGCACTTGACGGGATGAAGACGATCGCGGTGCCGGTCCACGATGTCGTTGCCGACGTAGACGCAGGCGCCGGCCAGGACGAACGCGGCGACGGCCCAGCCGATCCGGCCGAGCGCCGCGAGCGTCCAGTCGCCGGTGTCGGCGAGCGCGATGGGGACGAGGAGAAGACTCTTGGCCGAGTGGAGCGGCCGGATGAGCGTCACGAGGCCGGCCAGCGTGCCCGGCCGGCCGCTCGCCACACTCTCGACCGTGCCCTCTCGCCCTGTGCCCTCTCGCCCTGTGCCCTCTCGCCCTGTGCCCTCTCTTCCGGCACTGAAGGGCGGTTCAATGACCCGCATGTGCACCTCCGGCCGGGACTAGAAGAGGACTCTCACGAGCGACAGGGCGCCCTGCCGCCACGCGTCGCGGCTGGTCCGGCCGCCACGTGAAGGCGGCGCGGGGTTCTCCCGCCACCACTCGTAGGTGCGCAGGATCGCGTCCTGATTCGACAGGCGCGGCTCGAAGCCGAGCCGGTCGCGCGCCTTGTCGATGCTGACGTAGGAGTCCGCGAGCAGCTTGAAGATCAGGCGCTCGTACACCGGGGAGAGCCCCGTCTTCCCCAGCAGTCGCAGGACCGCCACGGTGGGCTTGGCCGGCAGCGGCACCACGCGCTTGCCGTGGCCGGCCGCGTCGAGGACCGCCTGGAAGTCGTCCCGGAGCGTGCCGAAGTCCGCCGCCCCGATGTTGTAGGTGTCGCCGGCCACGCTCTCGGGGGCGGTGAGCGCGCGCACGACGGCGTCGACCAGGTCGTCGATGGCGAGCATCTGGATGCGGACGTCGCCGCGTCCCAGGATCGGGAAGTTGCGGCCCTGTTCCGCCCACTCGAAGAGCATCGAGAACAGGCCCATGCGGCCCGGCCCGAGGAAGGTCTTCGGCCGCAGGATGGGCACGCACATGCCCTCGGCGCGGTATTTCTCCGCCACCTCCTCGGCCGCCGCCTTGGCCCGGCTGTAGTGGTCGACCGGCTCCCGGGGATGGTCCTCCGGCGTGGGCACCAGCGTCGGCAGGCCGTACACGGCGGTGGAGGAGATGTGCACGACGCGTGGCACGCCGGCCCGGTGCGCGGCCTGGAGGACGCTGCGGGTGCCGTCGACGATCACGGCGCGGATCTCGTCGGCCGGGTAGCTCGGCAGCGCGGCCGCGCAGTGCACCACGGCGCCGGCGCCGGTCATGAGGTCGGTCATCAGCGGGGTGTCGCGGATGTCGCCGGTGGCGTACCGCGCGTCGGGGCACTGGCCGGGCCGGGGGCGAAGGTCCACGCCGAGCACGTCGTGCCCGTCCCCGGCGAGCCGCTGGACCAGGGTGGCCCCCAGCATCCCGGAGCTGCCGGTTACTACGATCCGGACGGCCATCGCGGCGCCACCTTCTCCCTGACGAACCTGGTCAGCAGCCGCGGCAGGCCCTGGGCCAGGGTCTGGCCGAGGCTGTCGAGGAAGTACTCGACATCCGCCGGCTCGACGACCAGCGGTGGCGCGGCCACCAGCGGGTTGTCGCCGTTGAGCGTGTAGTAGGTGTAGATGCCGTGGTCGCGGTAGAGCGCGTCGATGACGGAGCAGGTGATCAGCTTGATCCGGAAGTGCGGATCGCGGGCCAGGCCCACGGGAGCGATCTTCGCGGCGAGGTCGAGGATCTTCGGCCCGCCGTCCAGGAAGATCCCGTACAGCGCGCCCGCGCCGCGCACGCCGGCCACCGTGTCGGAGTGCTCCTTGCGGATCCGCTCCAGGCCCGGCGCCATGATCCGTTCGATCTCTCGCGCGCGTCTCGGGTAGTCGTCCTCGACGGCGATGTTCACCGCCTCGATCGCGGTGGCGGTCTCCTCGCCGAAGCCGTAGTACGTCGTGCTCGTGGCCTGCAGCAGGGAGTCGGTGAGGTTGTCGTAGGCCTTGCGGAAGACCGGCTCTCTGGCGATGAACGCCGAGATCGACGACTTGCCGCCGCCGAACGACTTGGACGTGGTGAGGATGTCCGGGACGAGATCGGGATAGCGCATGAAATAGAAGAGGCTCCCGGTCTTTCCCCACCCTGTGTATATCTCGTCGAAGATCAGCACGATCCCCTTGGCGTCGCAGAGCTCGCGCAGGCCCCGGAGGAACTCCTCGGAGCAGAAGCGCATGGTCGACGCGCTGAACGGCTCGACGAGGATCGCGTACACATCACAGCCGCCGTCGCGGGTGCGGGCCCCGGCCACGGCGGCGCGCACGGCGTCGAGGTCGCCGTAGGGGTAGGTGACCACGCCGGGGATCCCCGGAAAGCTGAATCGCTCCTGCGTGCCGGTGAGGCTCCCGGAGCCGAGCAGCTTTCCGTGGAAGGCGATGTCGGAGCGCAGGATCCGCTGCCTTCGCCCGCCGTGGTATTTGTAGGCCATCTTGACGGCCCCCTCGACCGCCTCGGCGCCGGAATTGGGAAAGAACGACATGCTGAGGTCGCCGGGCAGGAGCTGGGCGAGGTTGTGGCCGAGCGTCGCCACGTACGGCGAGAAATATGTCTTGTGGACCTCCATCCTTTTCTCGTCCTGAAACCTCTTTCGGGCGGCCAGAATTCGCGGATGGTTGTGGCCGTGATTCAGCACGCCGACCCCGCCGGTGAAGTCGAGGATTCGCCGGCCGTCGCGCGTCCACAGCCAGGCCCCCTCCGCGCGCTCCACGAGCTCCCGGCCGAACCCGAAGGACGTCATGAGCGAGACCTGGCTGCGACTGACATACTGGCGGTACAGATCGTGGACGTGTTTCGCGGTGAGCCGCTCGCATTCGTCGAGGCTGATCAGTTCGGACATGCGCACTCTCCCTTCCTTGCCATCGGATGATCGATTGGGTGGTGCGGGGCTCTCGCCTCCTCCGTCACGATGGGGCGGGGTCGTCAAGTGCCGGTAAAGGCGCGGCCTTACATGAACGCCGGGCCGTACGGACGACCGCGCATAGGGCGAGCGTCCATGGCGGGCGGAGGCCGTCTCACCATCCGAGAGAGCGTCAACCGAGGGGAAATGGAAGGCGCGTTGCGTCCCGGCTGGGGCATCCTGGAATGGGTCCGCAAACCCCGGTTGCGGTTGCGCCCAATCAATTAGGGAGAGGATTTCGGGCCGCGTCGCCAATCGTTGGGGAGTCCTAAATGTGCCCTACCCCGATATGCGAACAATGTGTGATATTTCCGGGCCATGCGGTTTCGTGTCCTTGGCACCCTTGAAGTCCGCTCCGACAGTCACCGCCTCGTCCGGCTGGGCGCGGCCAAACAACGCGCTCTCCTGGCGGTGTTGCTCCTCAACGTCAACCGGCCCGTGAGCGCCGACCGCCTCGTCGACGCCCTTTGGCCACAGAGGCCACCGCGTACGGCAGCGGTCGCGCTGCGGACGTACGTGTCCACGCTCCGGCAGGTCCTCGGACTCGCCGACCGAACCGGCCCCCCGCTCCTGTCCACCGTTCCCAGCGGCTACCAGCTGCGGGTCTCCACGGCCGACCTCGACCTGCTGACCTTCGAGGAGCTCGCCGCTCAGGGACAGCAGGCCCTGACCGACGGCCAGCCGCTGCTGGCCGCCGAACGATTACGGCGGGCGCTCGCCCTGTGGCGCGGGCGGCCGTTCGAGGACGTCGCGCTGGACCCCCGGCTGGGCGTCGAGCTCATCCGCCTGGAGGAGCGCAGGCTCGCCGCGCAGGAGACCTGGATCGAGTCCCAGCTGGCGCTCGGCCACCACGGCGACGTGCTCGCCGAGCTGGGCGCGCTGGTGGCCGAGCAGCCGCTGCGGGAGCGGCTGCAGGCCCACTGGATGCTCGCGCTGTACCGCTCCGGCCGTCAGGCGGAGGCCCTGCGGGCATACCGGGACCTGCGCCGCCACCTCGTGCAGGAGCTCGGCATCGAGCCCAGCCCGCCGTTGCAGCGGCTGCACCGCCAGATCCTCAACGGCCACGCCGACCTGGCCCCGCCGGCGGGCGTCGGCGGCGTCCATCCCGGCCCGCCGGTGGTGCCCAGGCAGCTGCCCCGGGACATCGGCAGCTTCACCGGCAGGGTCGCGGAGCTGGCGTACCTGCGCGCCCTCGCCGATCAGGCGGACGGGGCGGAGCGACCGGACCGGACGGACCGGTCCGGGGCGCCCATGATCAGCGCCATCGACGGCATGGCCGGGATCGGGAAGACCACACTCGCCGTGCACGCCGCGCATCGTCTGGCCGACCGGTTCGCCGACGGGCAGCTGTTCGTCGATCTGCACGGGTTCACGCAGGGGGTGTCGCCGGTCGATCCGGTCGACGCCCTCGACCAGATGCTGCGCGCCCTCGGCGTGCCCGGCGAGCAGATCCCCCACGAGCTCGACGCCCGCGCCGCGCTGTACCGCACCCGGTTGGCGGGCCGGCGCGTGCTCATCCTGCTCGACAACGCGGCCGAGGAGGCCCAGGTGAAACCGCTGCTGCCCGGCGCGCCCGGCTCGCTGGTGCTGATCACCAGCCGGAGACGCCTGACCGGTCTGGAGGACGTCCGGCCGCTCTCGCTGGACGTCCTCCCGCGCGCCGACGCGCTCGACCTCTTCAGCCGCACGGCGGGCGAGCAGCGCCTCGCCGGGCAGCCGCCCGGACTGCTGTCCGAGATCGTCGAGCTCTGCGGGCGGCTGCCGCTGGCCATCCGCATCGCGGGCGCCCGCCTGCGCGCCCGGCCCGGCTGGACGCTCGCCCACCTCGCCCACCGGTTGCGCGACCACCGGCACCGGCTCGGCGAGCTGGAGGTCGGCCGGCTCAGCGTCACCGCCACCATGGACCTCTCGTACCACCACCTCAGCCCCGAGCGGCAGGACATGTACCGGCTGCTCGGCCTCCACCCGGGATCCGACTTCGAGCGGTACGCGGCCGCCGCGCTCGCGGGCACCACCCTCCAGCACGCCAGCCGGCTGCTCGACGACCTGGTCGACGCACACCTGCTGCAGGAGCCCGTTCCCGGCCGCTACCGCTTTCACGACCTGCTGCGCACGCACGCCACCGCGACCCTCGCCGACGAGGACACCGACGGCGACCGGCGGACGGCGCTGACCCGCCTGTTCGATCACTACATACAGACGGCCTCGGCCGCCATGGAGATCGCGCATCCCTACGAGGCGGCCGGCCGTCCTCCCCGGGTCCGGGAGCCGGGCGGCCTCATCCCCGTCCTCGGCGACCAGGCCAGTGCGGTGGAATGGCTCGACGCCGAGCTGACCAACCTGCTGGCCACCGCCGTCCACGCCGCCAGGCACGGCTGGCCCGCGCATGCCCTGCACCTGTCGGCCACCCTGCACCGCCACCTGCACACCGGCGCCCACTACACCTATGTCCGCACCCTGCACAGCAACGCCCTGCACGCCGCCCGCGCCCTCGGCAACCGGGCCCGCGAAGTGGCCGCGCTGTGCGGCCTCGGTGACGTCCACATCACGCTCGGCCAATTCTCCCCGGCGGCGCAGTATTTCGAGCGGGCGCTGGAGATCACCCACGCCACCCTGGACCGCGAGGGCGAGATCACCGCGCTCTGCGGCCTCGGCCACGTCCGCCGGGCACAGGGCCATTTCGGCCGTGCCGCCGAGTATTTCCAGCGCGCGCTGCAGATCGCGCACGCCACCGGCGACCGAGACGGGGAGCTCAACGCGCTGTGCGGCCTGGGACGCGTCCACCGTCACAAGAGGAGGTACGGCGAGGCGGCCGACCACTTCGAGCGGGCGCTGCGGATCGCCCGCGCCACCGGCAACCGCGTCGGGGAGCTCCGCGCGCTGACGGGACTCGGGTTCACCCACCTGGTGCGGGGAGAGCACCGGCCGGCGACCGACTACTACCAGCGCACGCTGAAGATCGCGCGGCAGATCGGCGACCGCAACTCACAGTTCGAGGGGTTGTACGGCCTGGGCTGGATCCACCAGGCCACCGGCCATCCCGATGAGGCGCTCACCCACCACCAGGCCGCCCTCGACATCGCCCGCGACCTCGGCCACCCCGCCGATCAGGCGCGCGCCCTGCACGGCCTGGCCCGCGCGCACCGCGATCTCGGCCGGCACGAGAAGGCCCGCAAACAGTGGCAGCGGGCCCTGGACATCCTCACCGGACTCGGTGTCCCCGAAGCGGAGGACACCAGCACCGAGGAGATCTACGCCCACCTCGGCGACACCTAGACCCACGGCGTGATCATGCACGGGTTCCCGTACGAGGCCACTGAAGTGCGCCAATCCAATCCGTGATCATGCACGGCTGAACTCGTCCGGGGGATCCAGAAAATATTCTGTGAGCCGTGTCGATCGGGCCGCCTATCGTTCGACGCGTCAGCAGAGGCCGGGGCGAGCCCGGCCACGAGGAAGGATCACCACCATGCGGTTTCTCATGATGACCACGGACGACGGCTCGGCGGCGGGCAACCCCCCGGACGAGAAGCTGGCGGCCGAGATGGGACGGTTCATCGAGGAGATGAGCAGGGCCGGGGTGCTGCTGGCGACCGGCGGCCTCGACCCCCGGGCCACCCACATCAAGTCCTCCGGCGGCAAGGTGACCGTGACGGACGGTCCGTACACCGAGGCCAAGGAGGCCGTCGTCGGCTTCGCGCTGATCGAGGTGCGCAGCAAGGAGGAGGCGATCGAGCTGTCCAAGCGGTTCTGGCGGATCGTCGGTGACGGCCAGGGCGTCATCCAGCAGGTCTTCGGCCCCGGGGACCCGATGCCCGGCCAGTGAGCGCGCGGCCTGCGGCCGGTGGGCCCGGCGCGCCTGCGGCCGGTTGCTCCGCCTGGCTTGCGCCTGTGGCGGGGCGAGTGTTCTCATCGTCCGGGTGACGGCTTCACAGACCCACTCCGACACTCATCGGGCGATCGACGCGGTCTGGCGGATCGAGTCGGCCCGGATCATCGCCGGCGTCGCGCGGATGGTCAACGACATCGGCCTCGCCGAGGAGCTCGCGCAGGACGCCCTGGTGGCGGCGCTCGAACAGTGGCCGGAGTCAGGCGTGCCGGACAATCCGGGCGCCTGGCTCATGGCCATCGCCAAGCGCCGGGCCATCGACCGGCTGCGCCGCCGGCAGACGCTGAAGCGCAAGCTGGAGGAGATCGGGCACGGGCTGGAGACCGAGGACCCGGCGCCGGAGTTCGACGCCGCCCTCGAAGAGGAGCCCATCGAGGACGATCTCCTCCGGCTGGTGTTCACCGCCTGCCACCCCGTCCTGTCGACGCAGGCCCGCGTCGCGCTCACGCTGAGACTGCTCGGCGGCCTGACGACCGAGGAGATCGCGCGGGCGTTCCTGGTCGCGGAGCCGACGATCGCGCAGCGGATCGTCCGCGCCAAGCGCACGCTCGCCGAGGCGGGCGTGCCCTTCGAGGTGCCTGAGGGCGCCGAACGCGCCGGACGGCTGGCCTCCGTCCTGGAGGTCATCTATCTGATCTTCAACGAGGGGTACGCCGCGACCGCCGGCACGGCCTGGATGCGCATGGACCTCTGCCAGGAGGCGCTGCGCCTCGGCCGCATCCTGGCCGAGCTGGCCCCGCGGGAGCCCGAGGTCCACGGGCTCGTCGCGCTGATGGAGATCCAGGCTTCGCGCGCCCGGGCGCGCACCGGCCCGTCCGGCGAGCCCGTCCAGCTTCGCGACCAGAACCGCGCCCACTGGGACCAACTGCTGATCCGGCGCGGCTTCGCGGCGCTGCTGCGCGCGGAGAAGCTCGGCGCGCCGCCTGGCCCTTACATGCTGCAGGCCGCGATCGCCGCCTGTCACGCGCAGGCCCGCACCGCCGAGGAGACCGACTGGGCGCGCATCGCCGCCCTCTACGAGGTGCTCGTACGGCTCAGCCCCTCGCCGGTCGTCGAGCTCAACCGCGCGGTCGCGCTGGGGATGGCGTACGGCCCGCAGCGCGGGCTCGACCTCGTCGACGCGCTCATTGAGGAGCCGTCGTTGAAGAGCTACCACCTTCTCCCCTCGGTGCGCGGCGACCTGCTCGCCAGGCTCGGCCGTCACGAGGAGGCCCGCGCCGAGTTCGAACGCGCGGCCTCCCTCACCCAGAACGCCCCGGAGCGCACCCTTCTGCTGGACCGCGCGGCCGCCTGCGCACGCCCCTGAACTGGGCGGATGTCGTCCGAGGAGTCCACGAAAAAATCTTTGAGAAAAGTTCGCCGGCGGTGTCGATCGGCGGTCCGGCCGTACGACGCGTGGTCAGAGAGCAAACGAGATGGAAGGACACCGCTCATGACCGCCGCACACACCCTCCCCGCCGCCTCCTCTGCCCCTGCCCCTGCCGCCGCGCGCCGGCGAGTGTTCCGCAGGGTTCTGTGGGGCCTCCAGGTCTTCATCGCGCTGTTCTTGATCGCGGGGTCCGCGCTGCCCAAGTTCGCCGGTCAGAAGGACGCGGTGGAGACCTTCACCCTGATCGGCTGGGGACAGTGGTTCCGGTACGTGACCGGCGTCGTCGAGCTGACCGGCGCGATCGGCCTGCTCATTCCCCGGCTGGCCGGAGCCGCCGCCACTGGGCTCATCGGCCTGATGGCGGGCGCGGCGCTCACCCAGATCCTGGTGCTGGAGCCCGCGTGGGCGCTGTTCCCTGCCGGGCTGGCCGTCGTGTTCGCCCTCGTCGCGTGGGACCGCCGGGAGCAGACCCGGGACCTCATCCGCTCGCTGCGGGGCTGACTCCCGGCCGGCCGTACAGGCTCGCGCGAATGAACGACCCGTGCGCCCCGGAGGGCCACGGGTCGTTCGCGCTGGTCCGGGCCGAGGCCGCGGATCAGACCATGGAGAGCGCGGCCAGGGCGGCGTTGACGATGGACCCCGGCAGCAGGTCGTGGAGCTCGTAGAGGTCCTGCACGGTGCCGGACTGGCCGAACGCGTCGACGCCGAGAGGCACGGCGGGCACGCCGAGGGCGGAGCCCAGCCAGGCCATGGCGTGCGAGGCCGCGTCGTGGACCGTCACCACAGGAGCCCGGCCGCCGCGCTCGCCGAACGCGGCGCGCAGGGCTCCCGGCACGCTGGGGGTCGTGGCGGTGCGGACGCCCTGGCGCAGGGTGCGCTGCCAGGCGGTGTAGAGCCGGTCCAGGGACGTGACATCGATGACGTGCGCGGCGATGCCCTCGTCGGCCAGCTCGGCCGCGGCCGCGAGGACCTCGGGCAGCACCGCCCCGCTGCCCACCAGCTGCACGGTCGGGGCTCCGGTGGCGGCGAGCTCACCGGCGTCGACGAGGCGGTAGGCCCCGGCCAGCACCTGCCGCCGCAGCACGGCGTCGCCGAGCCGCGCCCGGGCCGCCTCGAACGGGGCCTGGTCCACCGGCCGGGTGGTGAGCCGGAAGTAGTAGGACCCGTCGTCGTACGGCGCCGCCGTGGCCGCCGCGGAGGGGCCGGCGGCGATGCGGCCCAGCGCGTCGCACAGCAGCCAGTCCAGGGCCACGGCGTAGGCCGGCTCGCAGAACGTGACTCCGGGCAGCTCCACCCCGATCGAGGCGGTGATGGTGGACTGGTGGGCCCCGCCCTCCGGGGCGAGCGTGACCCCGGACGGGGTGCCCGCGACCACGAACCGGGACCCGGAGTAGGTGCCGTAGATGAAGGCGTCCAGCCCCCGGCAGACGAACGGGTCGTAGACCGTCCCCACCGGCAGCAGCGGCTGCTCCGACAGGTCCCAGGCCAGGCCGAGCTGCCCGAGCAGCAGGAACAGGTTCATCTCGCTGATGCCCAGCTCGATGTGGTGCCCGCCGGGGCCCTCGGTCCAGCGCAGCAGCGGGTCTTCGTGCCAGCTCCGGTGCTCGCCCGGCGCGAAGACCCCGGCCCGGTTGATGAATCCGGCGAGGTTCGTCGAGGTGGCCACGTCGGGGGCGGTCGTCACCAGGTGCCGCCCCACCTCCTTGTCGCGGGACAGGTCGACGATCACCCGCCCGAAGACCTCCTGGGTGGAGACCGGCCGGGTCGAGCGGATCCCGGTGGACTCCGGCACGGCGAGCGGAAGCTGAGGGGACCGGGCCGGCCGGGTCAGCGCCTCGCGGCGCGCCGCGGCCCACGCTCCCGCCGGGGTCAGCGGGTCGAGCCGGTCCCACTCGTCGTCCAGGGTCAGCCCCAGCGCGTCCCGCATCGCGTCGACCTGGGCGGTGCTCATCAGCGCCGAGTGGTTGCGCGGGTTGCCCGCGATCGGCAGGCCCCATCCCTTGACCGTGTACGCGAACAGCACGCTGGGCCGGTCGGTCACCGCGTCGCACTCGGCGAGGGCGGCCAGAACGGCGTCGAAGTCGTGGCCGCCGAGGTCGGTGACCAGTGACCCGAGCTCATCGTCGGCGATCTCCTCGCAGAACGCCTTCACCTCCGCGGGCGCGCCCTCCAGGAACCGATCCCGCAGCGCCTCGCCGGCCAGCCCGAACACCGACTGGTACTGCTCGTTGGGCATCGCGTCGATCCATGCCCGCAGCGCCTCACCGCCCGGCCTGGCGAACGCCTCCTGCAGCCGCCGGCCGTACTTCACCTCGGCGACGTGCCAGCCGGCAGCCTCGAACTGCCCGCGCCACTGCGTGATGCGCACGCCGGGGACGACCCGGTCGAGCGACTGACGGTTGAAGTCGACGATCCACAGCACGTTGCCCAGCCCCTTGGTGGCCGGGTCGGCGACCGCCTCCCACACGTTGCCCTCGTCGAGTTCGGCGTCCCCGAGGAGCGCCACGAACCGGCTCGCGGGCCGCGCCCCGAAGTGGGCGTCCACGTAGCGGCGGGTCACCGCGGCGAACAGGGGCGCCGCCGCGCCGAGCCCCACCGAGCCGGTGGAGAAGTCGACCTCGTCCGGATCCTTCGTGCGGCTGGGGTAGGACTGCAGCCCGCCACGCGCCCGCAGCGTGGACAGGTAGGACTTGTCCAGGTTGCCGAGCAGATACTGCACCGCGTGGAACACCGGCGAGGCGTGCGGCTTGACGCTGACCCGGTCCGCCGCCCGCAGGTGGGCGAACCACAGGGCCGTCATCACGGTCACCAGGGAGGCGCTCGACGCCTGGTGCCCGCCGACCTTGACTCCGTCGGCCGTGTCCCGGTCGTGGTTGGCGGCGTCGATGATGCGCGTCGCCAGCCACAGCACCCGCCGCTGAATCTCGTCGAGAATCTCTGGGTCGGGCCGTTGGCCGTGGTCGTGCATGCGTGTCCTCCCTGGCAAGAGGTGTGGGGGATTGAGTCGGTCAGTCGGCGGCCGGGACGGCCGAGGCGGCGCGCGCGGCGGCGACGAAGCGCTCGACCAGCTCCAGGTCCTTGCTGAAGCCACCGTCGGCGTTCCGGCGATTGGTGTGGCTGAGGGAGTCTACGCCCCACGGTCTGACGCGCTCGATCGCCTACCCCACGTTGTCCGGGCTCAGGCCGCCCGCCAGGATCACGGGGAGCACCTGCGCGTCTCCCGGGTGTGGTATCCGGGGCTGGCGTCGCATCCGCAGCACGAGACGGCCACCGAGCAGCTGGCCGGCTACGGCGCGATGCTGTCGTTCAGCGTCGACGACGAAGCCCTCGCCGCCAAGATCCTTAAGAGGCTGGAGCTGTGCAGCTTCGCCGCGAGCCTCGGCGGGGTCCGCACCGTCACCCAGGCGCCCTCGACGATGGCCTTCCTGGATGTCCCCGCCGAGCAGAAGGAGAGGATGGAGATCCGGGATGGGATGATCCGCGTCTCGGCCGGGATCGAGTCGGCTCGCGACATCATCGCCGACTTCGACCAGGCCCTGGCGCGGAGCTGAGCGATCAGGAGCGGTTCGTGCGCGGCAACGGGGATGCGGTCGTCGAGGCGCCGGTTGTGGCCCTGCTCGGGGACATCAACGTCGATCTTCTTCTCGACATTCCGGTCTATCCCGGCGTGGGCGGGGACGCGGTCGCCAGCGGCCAGCAGATGCTCCTCGGGGGATCGGTCACCAACACCGCGGTCGTCGCCGCCAGGCTGGGCAACTCGGCGCGGCTCGCCGGCCGGGTCGGGCAGGACTCGCTCGGACGGCTCGCCCTGGACGCGCTGACCGAGGAGAGGGTGGACCTCTCGTCCGTGTCCGTCGACCCGGGGGAGCCCACCCAGCTCAACATCGTCGTGGTCACCCCCGACGGCGAGCGGACCATGTTCGCCTACCGGGGGGCCAACGCCCGCCTGGCTCCGGACCAGCTCTCCGCCGGCTTCCTGGCGGCCGCGGCGGCCCTGCACCTGTCCGGGTATGTGCTGCTCGCGTCGCCCCAGCGCGACGCCGCGTGGGCCGCGGTCGAGCGGGCCCGCGCGGCCGGAGTCCCGGTCACGCTCGACGTCCCGGTGGCCGGGGCCGAGGGCGCCCGTGAGGAGACCCGGCGCCTGCTGCCCCAACTGGATCTGCTGGTCGTGGGGGAGGCCGAGGCGAGCGCTCTGACCGGCCTCGACGACATCCACGCGGCCACCGAGGCCCTGGCCGGGCTGGGGCCCGGGCGCGTCGTGGTCAAGCGGGGGGCCCTCGGCAGCCGCATGCGCCACGGCGACTCCTTCACCGAGATGCCCGCACTTCCGGTCAAGCCCGTCGACACCACGGGGGCGGGCGACGCCTTCGCGGCCGGAGTCGTCCACGCTCTCATCCACGACCTGGATGACCAGGCCGCTCTCGTGCTGGCCAACACCCTCGGCGGCCTCGCGACCACCTGCCGGGGAGCGGGCACCGCCCTGCCCCGGCGAGTCCAGGTCGCGCACGCCCTCGAATCCGGCTGGTCCGTCGATCCGCACCTCGCCGCCGCGGCGGCACGCGCCCTGGCGACAGTCACGGGTGACCCGGCCAGGGAAGCGTGACGAACCGGCCGAGGAATTCCCGGGCCGAGGCGGTGTCCAGGCGGTAGTCGTAGTTGGTCGCCTTGCAGGCGTCGTCGTCTCCACTGATCGTCGTGGCCACGAGCAGGTGTGACGTGGGCCCGCCCAGGAAGTTGGGGCCGCCCGAGTCTCCGAAGCAGGTTCCGCCGTCGCCCTCGTGCAGGTTGAGCTCCAGCCACCTGCGGGTGAGGGCCTTGAAGGAGATCGACGTCAGGTTGCGGGTGTCGGTGTAGGTGAACTGGTTTCCGTGCTTGCTCTTGGTCGGAGCCAGCGAGCCGTACCCGACCGGGGTGAACCGCGTGGTCTCCAGGGTGCCGTTGGCCTCGAGGTCGTCGAGCATGCCCGCGACGGGCAGGGTGGCGGGCTTGATGCCCGAGACCGGGGTGCTGAAGATGACGACGGCCATGTCGTGGGCATCGGACTTGTCCGTATGCAGTGGGTCGGCCACGTAGCGGCCGGTGTAGACGGGGGCTCCGGGCTCGTAGTGGCTGGCGAACGAGACCCGGGCGGTCTTCTGCCGCCGTGCGCCGCAGTGGGCGGCGGTGAGGAACACCGTCGGCGAGATGAGGGTGCCGGTGCAGTACGACCACGTGCCGTCGTCGTTCTGCTTGTCCGCGATGAGGGCCCCCACCTCCGGGTGCCCGGACTCGTCGGGGGATCCATTGGTGATGGCCCACGAGGGTGAGGCGACACCCGCGACAAGGGCAGCCACAATCACGACAAAGGGGACAAAACGCATTCAGGAACTGTAACCGCCCATGGGGTCCATATGACACAGGCGGGCACAAAGATCTACGTGACATCTCTCGAAGGCGCCGGTGCGACTGCTGTGACCGATGAGATTGACGGTGCGGGAGGGTTCGCCGTGCCACGCACGCCTATCGGCGCGATGCGAGAGCATGCAAAAGGCCGCGCATTGTGGTTGCCAATGCGCGGCCATTTGTGCTGATCCAGTTTTGAATGTGTCGTCGGCCACTTTCACCGGCTATTTCGGCGAATTACCGCCACTGGGCATTCAGTGCATGTGGTGATGGTGGTGCCCGTGGTGGTGGTGCCCGTGGTGGTGCTTGTGGTGATGGTGCCGGTGGTGGTGGCGCTTGTGGTGGTCGGGCCCCGGAGGCGGCTTGGCGAGAGACGTGCCGTTCGTTCCCGCATCCTGCGAGGCGCTGAGCACCGTCTTCGGGGCGCTCGGGGCGGCTGACGCTTGGGATGCTTGGGCGGGCCCGAAGGTCAGGGCCGCTAGGAGTGCTGCGCCGAGCGGCAGGGTCAGGCGCTTGCCGTACATGGGCGTCTCCTCTCCTCGCATTCGCACCGGGGCGATTGCGATGACAAATCCATGGTTGACGTCCATGTCCGAGCGCGTCTAGTCGAATTGACCCACAATCGGCCAGGTGACCTGCATTCCATTCCAGCGCGTGAGAACGCGTTTCCCATAACGCCCGCGTCCCGGACCCTGCGATTGCCAGTCCGGTACTCAGGCGATACGTCACCCGTTTCCGAAGATCTTCTGCCCCTGGGGTGACGGCTCACCGGTCGAGCGGACACGCCTGACCATGGGCGGCGGGCGGGCGGATGCTGAACCGCCGATCACGTACGGCGGGGCTGTGGATAATCGATGCGTGAATCGGCCCTCCAGGCGGTCATTTCTTCAGCTCGGCGGCATCGCCGCGGCCGGTGCGCTTGGAGCGCTGGTGCCCGCCGCGTGCCGCTCCACTGGAGCCCTGATCCCGGCGCAGGCCAGGGACGTCCCGGACGGCGCCTTCGCCCTGCTGCGCCGACGCTGGCAGGACGTGACGGCGGGGTCGGGGTTCGACCCGGCGGCCGAGCCGTACCGGACTCGGCTGGTGAAACTGGGGAGGACGGCGGCCGGATACCGGGAGTCCATGAGGCCGGCCGGCGCGTCGCTCTGGTCCGGCCTGGCGTTCCCCTCGCTCGTCGCCACCCCGGCCCGGCTGCAGACCATGGCCCGCGCGTACGCGTTGCCGGGGACGGGCCTGACCGGTGACGCGATCCTGGGCGCGGCCGTCGCCGCCGGCATCGACCATTACCGGGCGAGGGTGTACGCCGCGGACGCCGACCAGGTCGGCAACTGGTGGAACTGGCAGATCGGCACCCCCAAGAAGCTCCTCGACGCGGCCCTGCTCATCGGCCCGCACCTGACCGAGCGGCAGAGCGAGGCACTGCGTGACGCCGTCGACCACTTCGCCCCGGAAAGCCTCCTGGACGACTACAGCGGCACCAGCACCGCTGCCAACCGCGTGGACCTGTGCATGGTCATGCTGCTGCGCGCCATTCTCGGGTCCGACCCGGAGAAGGCCGCGCTGGCCGCCGCGGCGCTCTCCCCGGTCTTCCCCTACGTCGGCGAGGGCGACGGGTTCTATCGGGACGGCTCGTTCGTCCAGCACACGACCATCCCCTATCAGGGCACGTACGGAGCGTCGCTGCTGTCGGGGCTCGCGATCCTGTTCGCGGTGTTGCGCGGCTCACCGTGGGAGATCACCGATCCGAACAGGCGGAACATCTTCGACATGGTCGAGCGGTCGTTCGCGCCGGTCGTCCACGACGGCCTCTGCATGGACCTCTTCAGCGGCCGCGCGGTCGGGCGGGAGCCGTACGGAGATCACAAGCGGGGGCGCGCGATCGCCTCCGCGATCCTGCTGCTGGGGGAGGATCTGCTTGGGGAGGGGCTGCCGGGGGACGGGGCTCCCGCCGCCGAGCGGGCCCGGTGGCTGGGCATGGTCAAGGGATGGGCGCTGCGAGACGCCTGCACACCCATGCTGAAGGCGGCCGAGAGCAGCGACCTCGGGTTCCACGCGCGGTTGGCCGCGATCCTCGACGACGACACGGTCCCGGCACTGGAGGAGCCCGCCGGGCACCGGCTGCTGGCGATGAGCGCCCGCGCCGTCCATCGCAGGCCGGGATGGTGCGCGGGCCTCAGCATGGCCTCCGACCGGATCGGCCACTACGAGCACGGCAGCGGCGAGAACCTGCGCGGCTGGCACACCGGCTCGGGAATGCTCTACTGGTGGGCGGATGGCCATGGCGACCAGTACTCCGACTCGTTCTGGCCCACCGTCGACCCCTACCGCCTGCCGGGCACGACCGTCTCCACCCGGCGGCTGCCCGACGGCGCGGGTGAGGCGTGGGGCGACACCTGCCCGCCGGGCCGCTGGGTCGGCGGCGCCACAGACGGCATGTACGCGACGGTCGGCCAGCACCTCAACGGCCTCGAAAGCACGATGGAGGCATTCAAGTCGTGGGTCTTCCTCGACGACGCCGTGGTGTGCCTGGGCGCCGGGATCACCAGCGAGGACGGCGTGCCGGTCGAGACCATCGTGGACAACCGCAGAACCGGCGCGATCCTCACCGTGGACGAGAGGGAGGGCTGGGCCCACCTGGAAGGCAACGGCGGCTATGTCTTCCCCGAGGGCGGCGGCCGTCCGCGGACGCTGCGGGAGGACCGCACCGGCGGCCCGGACCAGGTGACCCGGAGCTACGCCGCGCTCTGGCTCGACCACGGGGTGGACCCCCGTGCGGCCGGTTATGTCTATCTCCTCCTGCCGGGAGCGAGCCTGGCCGAGACCCGGACCCGCGCCACCGACCCCGGCTGGGCGCGCGTGCTCGTCAACACCGCTCGCCAGCAGGGTGTCCAGGTCGCGTCGCTCGGGATCACCGCGGTCAACTTCTGGAACGACGGAGCCGCCGGCGGCCTGACCGCCTCCGGCCCATGCGCGATCCTCGTCCGGGAGAGCGGCGACGGCACGGCCACGCTCACCGTGTCGGATCCGCGCCGCGACCTGGACGAGCTGACCGTGACCTGGGATCGCCCGGTGGCCGAGGTCCTCCGCGGAGATCCGCTCCTGACGAGCGCCTCGACCGGCGCGAAGCTCACGCTCGTCTTCGGACGGCTGGCCGACCAGGGCGGCGGCTCCACGACGGTCACCGTACGGCTCCGCCAGCGAACCGGCGCTTCCGGCCTGGCCGCGGAGCCGGCGTGCCGGCGTGCCGACGTGGACGAGCGGGGTCGTCCGCGATCTCGCGTGAACGTTCTCGAAAGACCTGACCGAGAACATGTGATATCCCGGGCGTAACGGGAAAGCGGCAGGCCGCCAATGGACAGCAGACACGGGCACATGCGGGCGGCGGGCTTACGAGGCCAGGAGGAGAGTGCGGGGATGACCGGCATCAGGGACGATTTCCTCATCACGGCTCGGTCGGCGGCGAACCTGCTGCGCGAACCGGCGGTCGCCGCCGCCTGGAGCGAGCCGAGCGCGTTGCCCGAGTTCAGCGTGGGCGGTCTCGCCGCTCACCTGGCCTACCAGGTCCTCGCCGTACGGCAAGCCCTGGCTGAACCGCCGCCGCAGGAGCAGACCATCACCCTCCTTGAGCACTACGGCCGGGTGGAGTGGGTCGGCGCCGACCTGGACGACGAGATCAACGTCCGCATCCGGAACGGGGGCGAAGAGCTCGCGGCCGAGGGCCCCGCGGCGCTGGCGGCCCATGTCGACTCCGCCATCAAGGAGCTGACGGACGGCTTGGCCTCGGCGGCGGAGCGGCCGGTCCGCGTCCCGTTGTGGGGGCCGTGGTCACTGACGCTCGACGACCTGCTGATCACCCGGATGATGGAGATTGCGGTCCACTCGGACGACCTCGCGGTCAGCGTGGGCATCGCGACCCCGGCCTTCCCACAGGGCGCCGTGGAAACGGTGATCGACCTGCTGTCCCGCCTCGCCGTGCGCCGCCACGGCCCGACCGCCGTCCTGCGGGCCCTCAGCCGAGCCGAGCGCGCCCCGGCCACCATCGCCGCCTTCTGAGCCGCGCGGCCCGAGGCGCACCGGCGGGCATGGCCCGAGTCGCTGGGCCTCCTTCTGCTGGGGAGCGCGCTCGGCGCGCTGCTCCTCGCGGCGGCCTTCGCCTGGCACCAGCCGCGGACGGCCTTCCAGACGCGGCGAACTGCCCGGGATGCGCGAGGCGGTGAACGCCACCTACATCGTGGTGTTCGCCACCCTCGCCGCCCCGCTCTGCCGCGACGTCGAGCTTCCCGACCCGCCCACGAGCCGGTTCCGGTACGGCGAGCCGCTGCCGCGCGTGGGCAGCCACACGGGCTACTGGGAGGACCCGGCACTCTGGAACGCCGTGGGCGCCGCGGCGGCCGGCCTGGCGGCGAAGCCGGCGCCCTAGTCGCCCCCTAGGGGCTCCGCATCTCAGCGCGTACGGCCGGCTCACCGGCCCCACGCCGCCGGGCGTCCTTTCATAAGGAACCCGGGAGGTGGGGCCGGCGCGTAGATCAAAGGGCATAGATCAAAGGGCGTGATCAAGGGCGTGGGTCAGGGGGCGGCCGAGGGCGCGGTACTCCCAGCCCGCGGCGCGCCAGGCGGTCCGGTCGAGGGCATGCCGGCCGTCCACGATCCGGGGATGCCTGACGACCTGGGCCAGCACCGTGGGCTGGATCTCGCGGAACTCGGCCCACTCGGTGAGCAGGACCACCACGTCCGCGTCGCGGGCCACGTCCATCGCGCTCGTGCCGTACCTCAGCTCGGGGTAGGCGCGGCGGGCGTTGTCCAACGCCGCCGGGTCGTACACCCGGACGTTGGCGCCCAGCCCATGCATGGTCCGCGCCACGTCCAGCGCCGGGGCGTCCCTGATGTCGTCGGAGTTGGGCTTGAAGGCGGCGCCGAGGCAGGCGACGTTGGCGCCGTTGAGGTGGCCGCCGAGGAGCTCCCTGACCAGGTCGATCGTCCGGGAACGGCGGCGCCGGTTGATGGCGTCGACCTCGCGCAGGAAGGACACCGCCTGGCCGACGCCGATCTCCTCCGCCCGGTGCGCGAACGCGCGGATGTCCTTGGGCAGGCAGCCGCCGCCGAAGCCGAGACCGGGCTGGAGGAACCGGCCGCCGATCCGGTCGTCGTAGGCGAGCGCCTGGGCCAGGTCGCTGACGTCGGCTCCGGTGGCCTCGCAGATCTCCGCCATCGCATTGATATACGAGATCTTGGTGGCCAGGAACGAGTTGGCGGCCACCTTGACCAGCTCGGCGGTGGCCAGGTCGGTCACCACGGACGGGGTGCCCAGGTCGAGGATCGGCCGGAACGACGCCGCGAGGCGCTCCCGCGCCCACTCCGAAGCGACTCCGAAGACGAGGCGGTCGGGGCGGAGCGTGTCGTCGACCGCGAAGCCCTCCCGGAGGAACTCCGGGTTCCAGGCCAGCTCCACCTCCTCGCCGGCCGGGGCCAGCTCGCGCAGCAGGCCGCTCAGCCGCGCGGCGGTCCCGACCGGTACGGTCGACTTGCCGACCACCAGACAGCGGCGGGTGAGGTACGGAGCCAGGCCGCGGACGGCGGCGTCCACGTAGCTGAGGTCACAGGCGTCCGAGCCCGGCTGCTGCGGGGTGCCGACGCAGACGAAGTGGACGTCGCCGTGCTCGGCGGCCTCCTCGTAGGACGTGGTGAACCTGAGCCGGCCGGATTCCACCGTCTTGACCAGCAGCTCGGGCAGGTCCGGCTCGAAGAACGGAACCTCCCCGGACTGGAGTTTCTCGATTTTCCTGGGGTCCACGTCGAGGCCGACCACGTCGTACCCGAGCGAGGCCATGCAGATGGCGTGCGTCGCGCCGAGGTAGCCGGTTCCGATCACGGTCAGCCGGGGAAGTTCGGCTTCGCCCATATCAGTGTTCTCCTTGAGATGGTGGGGGGTTCCGCGTTCAGGAAGAGTCAGGAAGAGTCAGGAAGAGTTCCGCGCTTCGGAACAGCTCCCCTTTTTCATGAGTTCGCCACCGGTGATCTTGTTGTCGCAGGCGATGGTGTTGCCGCCGACCGTGTCGTTGACTCCGTAGCCGCCCGAGTCGCCGAGGTCGATGACGTTGGCCCGGAACACGTTGCCGGTGCCCCAGCCGTCCACGATCTCGTGGGTCTGGAAGCCGTCCGCGCTGGTGTTGCTGCCGGTGTTGCGCTCCAGGACGTAGCCGTTGCCCTTCACGTCGACCCAGGAGTCGTTGTGCTTGGACCCGGCCAGGCCGGAGCCGTCGAAGACGTTGCCGACGACGAGGCCGCCGGAGGTCCCCTCCTTGATGTCGACCGCCTCGGCCGTGGCCCGGATGACGTTTCCGCGCACGACGTTGTGGTCGCTGCGGTCCATCTGCCCGCCGGAGAAGGCCGCCCAGTTGCTCTCGGCCGTGCCGAGGTAGACGCCCTCGCCGAACTTCTCCCGGCGCAGGCCGGTGGCGTAGATCATGCAGTACTGCACGGTGTTGTCGCTGCTGAAGTTGCGCAGGTGGATGGCCTCGTCCCCGATGTGGTGGACGGTCAGCCCCTGGATGATCGTGTGGCTGGTCCGGTCGGCCATCACGCCCTTCTGGCTGTTGCGGACGCCGAAGCCGATCAGCCGCCAGTGGCTGACCTGGTTGAGGTAGAAGGCGTAGCCCTTCTTGACGCCGCCGCCGTCGATGATCGCCTCTGGCGGGCCGCAGACGAAGATCGGCCGCGCTTCCGTCCCCGAGGCGCTCGCCACGAACCTGCCGGTGTAGACGCCGGGTTCCAGCGCGATCACCGTCCCGGGCTGGGCCTCGTTGAGCGCGTCGGCGAACTGGGTGGCGTCACTGACGGTAACCGTGGCCTCAGGGCAGTCGATCTTCTCCTTGCCGACGGGGACCGTGATGGCGGGCGGTTCGTCCGCCGGGGTCGACGCCGACTCGTCGAAGTCGTCTGTCTTGTCCGAGTCATCCGTTTCGTCCACTTGTGAGGTGTCGTGCTCCGGCTGCGCCGCCTGTGTACCCGCGCTCGTCGGCCGGATGTCCTCGATCGGGGTGCCCGTGCCGTCCCCGCCGCTGAACAGCCCGTGCAGAACCACCACGACGATCACCGTGATGACCGACCCGGCCAGCATGCTCACGACGGTTTTCCGGTCGATGTCCAAGCGCATCGCTCAGTTCCTCTCCGCTAGAGCGTCGGCGGTTCCCAGCAGTACGGCCGGCCGCTCCTCGAGCACCCTCTGCCGGTCGTAGGGGTTGACGAAACGGCGGCCCGCCCGGGGGCCGTCGCTCCGCAGCGCCCGCAGGGCGGAGATCACGATGATGAGGATCACGCCGAACCAGATCAGGTTCATCGGCTTGGCGATCCGCTTGACCGTCGTCCAGAAGCCTGCCGTGTCCTGCCAGCCGTCGGTGTTGTTCTGCCCGACGGTCGGGGCCCCCGTGGTCCGGCCGGTGTCGAGCGCGCCGCGGCCGGCGCCGCCCAGGGTGTTACCCGTGATCTTGCTGCCCGTGGCCGTGCCGAGCACCGAGATCGCGTGCAACGAGGCCGACTCCACGGTGTTCGCCACGACCGTGGCCGTGGAGTTCCGTACGTAGATCGCGGTCTGGGTGTCCCGCACGATGTTGCCGCTGACCCGAGCCGACTTCACCCCGTCGCGGAGGACGATGCCCTGGCTGCGCTGACCCCTGAGACGGTTGCCGGAGATCTGGGCGTCGGTGGCGTCCTTGCTCACCACGATGCCCATCTCCCCCCCGACCACCTCTGTGGTCTGCACGACGGGCTTGACGCCGCCCTGGATCTCCACGCCGTAACGGCCGTTGTCGCGGGCCGTGCTGCTGATCACCGAGCTGCCGCCGAAGCTGCGCAGCGACTCACCGGACGCCGACGGCCCTCGCGCCAGCGGCAGACCGCTGATCGTGAAGCCGTTGCCGGTGTTGTGCGCGGCCGTCGAGCCGGTGATCGTGACGTTCTGCGTGCCCCGGGACAGGACGAACCCGTCACCCCGGCTGCCGGTCACGGTGACGTTCTCGATGGTGGCGTTGCGCGCGAACCGGTGCAGGAGCACGCCGTGCACCAGGCTGTCGGCGACCGAGACGTTGATGATCCGCGTCTCGTCGGAGGCCGTGATGAAGATCCCGTACGCGTTGCCGACGATCCTGGTGTCGGTGATGACGCCGGTGACCAGGTTGGCATCGGGCAGCCGATAGGACACCTTCCCGCCGCCGGCTCCGTTGGAGATCTCGACCTCGTCGTCGTCGCCCCTGACCGGCACGAGGAGCCCGTTGGGCAGGAGCACCCGCTCCTGGGGGCCGGAGGACCGGTGGGAGAGGATGGCCGGGACGGGAACCTGCTCCGCGTTTCGGGTCGGCCGGTCGCTTCCCGTCAGCGCCAGCCCGCCGGTGGGGCCGCTCCAGAAGCCGAGATGCTCCACGACCGCGTGGCTCATCCGGAGTTCCCCGCCGACGACCCGCATGTAGGCCCGCCCGTCGGAGACCTTGGTGTCCGCCGTCCGGGCATGGGGGTCCCAGCTCGTCAGCTGTACTGGGTTCTGGGCCGAGCCGTTGATCCGGATGCTCGCGCCGAAGCCGACGATCGAGACGAAGGTGCCGGGCTCGCTGCGCATCCGGATCACGAGCGGCCCGGTGGCGTTCTGCAGCACCAGCTTGGCGCCCGGACCGAGGAACAGGTTGATCCCGAGGAGGTAGGAGCCGTCCTGCTGCTTCTGGAACTGCTCCATGCCGAGGCGTTCCAGGTCGGTGATCCGGTACGGCTCGCGGCGCTGCGGCAGCACCAGCGTCCGGCCGTTGGCCGAGCTGGAGATGTGCGGAATGCGGGCCTGGGCCGCGGCCGGGCCGCCCCGTGCGAGCGCCGAGGAGAGCGTCGCGCGGGTCTGCATGATCCGCAGGTCCTCCTGGTCGACCAGGGCCGACTGCTGCTGCGCGGCCGCCTGGGACACCTGGTCGACGCCCGGTGGCGGTGCGGGGCGATCGAGGTAGGAGAGGTACGACCAGGTGGCCGCCGCGACCAGGCCCAGCACCAGGATCACGAGGAGGGGGCGGCCCTTCCGCCGCTGTGAGCCGCTCATCCGGCGGCCTCCGCCGTCGGGGCCGAGTTCGCGTGCAGCGGGAACGACGGGGAACGGTGCACCGCATGGGCCCTGCTGTGCGCCGGGTTGCCCGCCGCCGCGGCGGCGTGCCGCAGCACCGTGACAGGCCGCTCCGCGAGCACCCGCTGGCGCTCGTAGGGGTTGTGGATCCGGGTTCGGCGCCGCGGCCGATCGCCGGCGCCGCGGGAGCGGAGCGCCGACACGATCACCAGGAGGATGACTCCGGCCCAGATCAGGTTCATGGGCTTCACGTAGCGCTTGGCCTTGACCCAGAACGACGACGTGTCGTGCCAGAGATGGTCGTCGTTGTTGTGCAGGTTCAGGTCGCCGTGTGCCCGGGCGGAGCTGATGGCGCTGGTCCCCGCCCCGACGATGGTGTTCCGGGCGATCTCGGACGCTCCGTCGTCGCCGACAAGGGTGATCCCGTGGGCCTTGGGCATCGGTGCGGTCCTGATCGTGTTTCCGATGATCTTCCCGTTGGAGCCGCGCAGGTAGATCCCGGTGAGGGCGTCCGAGATCGTGTTGCCGGCCACCTGCGCGCCGGTGGCCCCGTCGCGCAGCGCGATCGCCTGGCGGCGCTGGCCCCTCAGCTTGTTGCCGGAGATCTGCACCCCGCTCGCGCCCTCGCGCACCACGATGCCCATGTCGCCCCCGATGACCTCGCTGGTCTGTACGGCCAGCCGGCTGCCGCCGAGCACCTCGATGCCGTACCGCGCGTTGTCGCGGGCGACGCTGTTGTTGACCGAGCTGTCGCCGTAGACGGCCAGTGACTCGCCGCTCGCGGACGGGCCGTCCGCGAGGGCCCGGCCGTTGAGGGTGAAGCCGTTGCGCCCGTTCCGCTCGGCGAGGCAGTCCGTGATCCGCACCTTCTCGGTCGCCCGCGACAGCACGAACCCGTCGCCGCCGCTGCCGATCACCTTGGTCCCCTCGATCTTCGCGTTCTTCGCGAACCGGTGCATGAACACGCCGTGCACCAGGCTGCCGACGATCTCGTCGTCGACGATCCGCGTCTGGTTGGAGCCGGAGACGAAGAGGCCGTACGCGTTGCCGGTGATGACGCTGTGCTCTATCGACCCGGACACCAGCTCGTCCGCGAGCACGTGCGAGGCCGTGCCGGGACCGATCGGGATGGTCTCGACGTCGCCGAAGTTGCTCCCGCCCTTCTCGGACCCGGCGTTCGCCATACGCTCCCGCTTGTCCTGGTGGCGTTGCGCCTTATTGCGGTGCCGGTAGGCGCTGGCCGGCCGTTCGGTGCCGGTGAGCGCGATGCCCCCGGTGCGGCCGCTCCAGAACCCCAGGTGATCGACGTGCGCGTACGCCATCTCGAAGACGCCGCCGACGGCGCGGATGTAGGCGCGGCCGTCGGCCACGGTCTCGTCCGGCTTCTCCGTCCGGACGTCCCAGCTGGAGATCCGTACCGGATCGTTCGCAGTGCCCTTGATCTCGATGTTCCCGCCGAACGCGACGATCGAGCTGAACGAGCCCGGCAGGCTGCCCATGCGCAGCGTCAGCGGGGCGCGCAACTGCAGAGTCGCCCCGTCGGCCACGAAGACGTGGACGCCGAGCAGGTAGGAGCCGTCCTTCATCCGGCGCAGGTAGCGGCCCTTCTCGACGGCCATCAGGTCCTTGAGCGTGTACGGCGCACCGGTGTTGCGCGCGGGCAGCACCAGCGTCCGGCCGTGGACCGACGAGAAGACCTGTGGCTGCTTGCGCTGGGCGGCCGCGACGCCGCCCGTCTGCATCAGGGCCGTGAGCGCGGCGCGGGTCTCGACGATCCGCTGGTCCTCGACGTCCACGAGGGTGGCCTGAGCCTCGGCGTCGTCCGCCGAGATCATGCCGGTCTTCAGGATGTCGTCGCCCGCCATGACCGCCTTCTCCGGCGGCGCGGTGGCTTCCGGCTGCGGCGTCTGGTCCGGAGCCGGGGTGTCCGTCACGACCTGTCCGGGTCTCGGCACCGGGCCGGCCCCGGGAGTCGGCGCGGCCCTCATCGGATTGGCCTTCATCGGGGTGGCCTTCGGCGTCGCGCCGGCCTTGTCTTGGCCGTCCTTGGACGTGTGGCCTGCTTTGGCGGTGTGGCTGGGCGTCGGGGCCGGGGCGTCGGCCGTGGTCGGCTCGGCCGTCGGGGTCGGGCTGTCCAGCGGGACGACGATCTCGGGCGGGTCGGTGGGGGAGGCGGCCGCGACCGCCACGCCGTTCCCCACTCCGAGCGCCAGCGCCGCCGCCATCAGGAGGGCGCGCGTGACAGACGTCATCTCAGGCCATTCCCTTGAGGGTGGCGGCGCTCTGGCCCGCCCCACCGACCTGGTCGGAGGTGCGGGTCAGCCAGCCCTGCTTGTTCATCGTGAAGAACGCCCACAGCTTGATCGGGAGCGCGATCATGATGACCACGAGGACGAGCAGCGGCAGCAGCAGGATCTCCCCGGGGTGGCGGCGCAGGTGCGACCAGCCGCGGATGCCCCGGCCGAGGAGCACCCAGCCGAGGGAGAGCCCGATCCCCGCCGGGGTGGGCTCCAGCCGGCTGAACAGCAGGTAGGCGAGCGTGATGCCCATGGTCACGGGGGTGAGCAGGATCTGCAGGACGGTGACCTTGGTGACCAGAGGAGTCCTCCACAGCCACCCCTTCCACAGCGCCGTCAGGTAGCACCGGTAGGAGTTGCGGCTCCACCGCACACGCTGCTTGACGAAGGCACGGAAGGAGTCGGGGAACATCGAGATGGCGCGCGCCGAGGACTGGTGGACGGTCTTGTACCCGGAGGCGAGGACGAGCCAGGTGAGCCGGCCGTCGTCGCCGGCGATGCACCGGCGGCCGAGGAAGAACTCGTTCTCCAGGTGGTGGACGACCGGGAGGACGGCCGAGCGCCGGTAGGCGGCGGTCCGGCCGGACAGGCACGCCACGCCACCCCGGCTGCCCATCGCCGGCACGTAGTCGTAGTAGCGGAGGTTGACCAGCCAGTCCGCGATGCGCCGCCAGATGCTGCTGGTCCGCTGGTACACGTTCTGCTGGGTGCCGACGCCGCCGACGGCCGGGTCCTCGAAGGGCATCTGCACGGCGTCCAGCAGACCGGGCTGCCACCAGGTGTCGGAGTCGGCGAAGACGAGGATGTCGCACCGGGCCGCCCGGATGCCGACCCCCAGCGCGGAGCGCTTGCCCGCGTGCTCGTAGATCAGGACCTGCAGCCGGCTGTCCGTCACCTGCGCGAGCTTGGCGTGGCACTCGGTGTCGGCGACGTCGACGACGATGATCACTTCGGTCGGGTTCTGGGACAGCCAGCTGGCCAGGCAGCGGATCAGGATCTCGGGATCCTCCCGATAGGACGGGATCACCACGGACGTCGTCGTCCGATAGCTGTTCACGATCGGCCTGGCCAGCCGGGACAGGACCACCCGATAGAGCCACAGACCCCAGACGAGCAGGCCGGCCAGCCCGAGTGGGATCACGTCCCGCCAGGACCCGTTGGCACTGGAGCGGACAACCCATTCATAGGCAGCATCGAGCCAATTCGAATTAGACGCCACGGATCCTCCTGGGCGTTCGCCCGCCAGCCCACGTGATTCTGGGCAACCCACATCAACAGTGCGGTAGCGACGATAGAGGCTGATTTGCGGTAAATGCTTGGAACGCTCCACTCGTTATCAATGTGAAAGATAGGGAACCGGATGCCTATGGGGTTCGTGAGGTGGCGTCGCGTCGCCGCGGGGCGCCCGACTCGGGCCGGCACCGGCGTAGGAGTGGCAAAGCGGGGCATGCCGCACACATGATCCCAGACCGGCGGCCGTGGGTCGCACCGGGGTCGCCAGGGCATTAACCGGATGGATTACTTCGAGTAAGTGTCAACTTTTATAAGGGTGCCAGTCAGAATATGCCGACATATATTCTGGAAGCGTCTTTTGGTTGTATGACTGATTGGGATAGATTTTACCGTCAGTTAACTTTCGGGCGGAGGTCTGCTGGTGAGTCTGGCCGAGGGCGTGCGGTTCGGAGTGCTCGGGCCGCTTCGGGCTGAGGTGGGCGGCCGACCGGCAAGGCTGGGCGGCCCCCGCCAGCGGGCTCTGCTGGCGCTGCTGCTGATCGCGCCGGGGAGGATCATCTCGGCGGAGCGAATCCTCTCCGAGGTGTGGGAAGGCTCCCGGCTGCCTTCCGTGACGACGCTTCATGGGCATATCAACGATCTGCGCACGGCGCTGGAGCCGGAACGGGCCCCCCGCGCTCCGGCCCGGCTGCTGGTGCGCGAGGGACCCGGATACGCCCTTCGAGTCGCCCCCGCCGCGATCGACGCCGAGCGCTTCACCGGTCTGGCGGCGCGTGGCCGGCGGGCCCTGGACGACGACGAACCGGAACGCGCCGCGGAACTCCTCGGAGAAGCGCTCGCGCTCTGGCGGGGCCCGGCCTATGCGGACATAGGCGAGGCCGCGTTCGCCGTGCCCGAGGCGAACCGGCTGGAAGACCTGCGGGCCACGGTGCAGGAGGACCGGCTCGCCGCCGTCATCGCGTCCGGACAGCACGCCGCGGCCGTGGGCGAGCTGGAGGCACTGGTGGCCGAGCATCCGCTGCGGGAACGCGGCTGGGAACTGCTCGCCCTGTCGCTCTACAGGTCCGGGCGGCAGGCCGACGCGCTCGCCGCGCTTCGCGCTGTGCGCGGACGGCTGGCCGACGAACTCGGCATCGACCCTGGACGAGGGCTGCGCGACCTGGAAGCGGCCGTGCTCGCCCAGGATTCGCGGCTGGCCCCCGTAGCCGTGAAGCCCGGCCGTGTGTCCTCCCCCGAGCCGCAAGCCGCCGCTCCGGCGCCGCCTTCGGGCAATCTCCCCTTCGCGCTGTCCAGTTTCGTCGGCCGCGGTGGCGACCTCACGGCGGTCGCCGGTCTGCTGGACGAGCACCGGCTGGTCACGCTTACCGGCCCGGGCGGGGTCGGCAAGACCCGCCTGGCCCTGGAGGCGGCACGCGCCCGTGCCGACGCCGACGGACCCTGGCTGGCGGAACTGGCAGGTCTGCACACACCCGAGCTGCTCACCGCCACCGTCGCCGCCGCCTTGGGGCTGCCCGCGACGTCGTCCCCGGATCAGCTGGCCGGAATGCTCGCCCACCGCGACCTGCTGATCGTCCTGGACAACTGCGAGCACCTGCTGGTCCCTGCCGCCATGCTCGTCCACACGCTGCTGGCCCGCTGCGGCGGCGTACGGATCCTGGCCACCAGCCGCGAACCCCTGGGCATCACGGGGGAAACCGTCTATGAAGTGCCGTCCCTGAATGCCGCCACGGACGCCGCGGAGCTCTTCCTCCGCCGTGCGGCGGCTGCCCAGCCCGGCTGGGCGCCCGGGCCGGGCGACCGGGAAAAGATCGCCGACCTGTGCGCGGGGCTCGACGGCATTCCGCTGGCCATCGAGCTCGCCGCCGCGCAGTGCCGCACGCTGTCCGTCGGCCAGATCGCCGATGCCCTGCAGGACCGCTTCACCCTGCTGGTGGGCGGGTCGGCCGGACGGCCGGACCGCCATCGCACCCTGCTGGACACGGTCGCCTGGAGCGATCAGCTGCTGCAGCCGGCGGAACGCCGGCTCTTCTACCGGCTCGGCGTGCTCCGCGCCGGCTTCGACCTCGAGGCGGCCGCCGCCGTCGGAGGAGTCACCCCCGTGCTGGCTCCGCTTTCGGCACTGGTCCGCAAATCGCTGGTCACCGCCGAACCTGGCACGGGGCCACGCCGCTACCGGATGCTGGAGACCCTTCGTCAGTACGCCTTGGGCGCGGTTTCCCCCGACGAGCTGGCCGGGGCCCAGGAACGCCATCGCGCGTGGGCCCTGACCCGGGCAGAGAGCGCCGAACGCCACCTCCGAGGCCCGCAGGGGGCGGTGTTGCTGGACGGGCTGAGCCGGGACCAGCCGGAGTTCCGGGCCGCTTTCGCCTCCGCGCTGGCGGCGGGCGACGGCGACTACGCGCTGCGGCTGGGCGCGGCGCTCTTCTGGTTCTGGTTCCGGATGGGCCATGTCGGGGAGGGGCTCGCCTGGCTGTCCGAGGCTTTCGCGGCCGCCCCCGAGGCCGGTCCGGGCACCCGGGCGCGTGCCCGGTTCGCCGTCGCCTCACTCCGCTACCTGGCCGGTCAGACGGCGCAGGCCCACCAGGCGGCGCGTACGGCCGTCGAGGAGGCCCACGAGGCCGGCGACCTGGTGACCGAGGCGAGCGCGACCGCCTACACCGCCTACTTGGGCCTGCTGGCCCGGGTTCCCCTCGACGCGGCGCCCCTCGCCCGCACGGCCGTCGAGATCGCCCGGCGCAGCGCCCAGGGCTGGCTGGAGGCCGAGACGCTCATGGTCCAGGGCATGGTGCTCCGAATCCTGGGGGACCTGCCGAGCGCGGACGCCGTCCTCCAGGAGGCGATCGCCGCCGCCCACGCCAGCGGCCATGATTGGGTCGCGGACGGGGCGGCCTGGTGCGACTTGAAGACGGCCTCGGACGGCGGGGACGGCTTCCGGGCACTGGCCATCGCGGGGGAGATCCTGGCCACGATGGATCGTTACGGTGACATCTCCTTCTGGCTGGTAACGGTCCACAGCGCGGCGCGCGCCCTCGCGCTGACCGGGCAGGCCGAGCAGGCGGCCGTGCTGATGGGCGCGGTGGAGGCCATCGGTGAGCGGGCCGGTGTCTCCCCGGAGCTGATGGACCCGATTGACGGGCCGCGCGAGGCCGCCGCCGTACGCGGGGCGCTGCCGCCGGACGAGTACGACCGCCATGCGGCCCGCGGGCGCACGCTGTCCCGGCAGGAGGCGAGCGCCCTGCTGGCCGGCCTGATCGCACCTCGCCGAGTTCCAAGTGAGACTTAAAACCGGTCGCTGACCAGGGCGTTTTCAGGACAAGTCATTTCCTAGTGCCCGCCAAGCGGCGACCCGCATCCTCGTTGTCGTGAAGCAAGCGCCGCCCCGCACGGGCGGCCCGGCAACGAGGTGAACCATGATCAAGCGAATGGTCCGTACCGTCGCGACGGCCGCGATCGCCCTGGGAGTCATCGCCGGCCTGGGCGGGACCGCCGCCCACGCCGCCACCGGAGACCCCTCCCAGTGGTCCGTGGCCGGAGACCCCTCCCAGTGGGGCTGATCGGCCCTCCGCAGTCCCCGTCCGCCCTCGGCCGGCCCGCGCTCATGCGGGGGCCGCGCTCCGGCGGGCTCACATCGGCTCTCCGGCCCGGGAGAAGAGAACCCGGCCACTCAATGACACGCCCGCCCGTGGAGGCGGGAAACCAAGGAAAGGACATCCCAATGAACAAGCGCATCACCGCCCGCGTCCTGCTCGCCGCCACCGCCGTGGCCGGTGGACTGCTGGCCACCGCCGCCCCCGCCCTCGCGTACACGACCGGCGCGGGCAACGCGGTCTGGGTCGACCCGGGCACAACCAGATCGTTCCTGGTGATGTGTCCCTCGTACGCCCCCACGATGCTGACGAACACGATCAACATCACCGCCGGTCCCGCGGTGTCGGTCTCGACCAGCCTGGACACCGACTCCGACGCCTTCAGCCGTGACAAGCTCACGGTCACGGCCACGAACGGAGGCGCCGCCCGCGTCTACGTGTCCGTCAAGGCGACCTGCAGCAGCTGATCATTCCGTCGGCTCAGGGGGCTACCGGGGAATCGGGGGCTGGGGGCTCGGGGTTCGGGGGGCTCGGGGGTTCTGGGATGGCGGCCGTTTCGGTTACCCTCGCACAAGATCTGTGCGAGGGAGGCCGATGGAACGGGTCGATGTCGCCAGGGTCGATGTCGCCACTGTGCGGTTCGGGGTGCTCGGTCCGCTCCGGGCCGAGCGGGGCGGACAGGCGATCCGTCTGGGCGGCCCCCGGCAGCGGGCGGTCCTCGCCGTCCTGCTGATGGCCCGGGGGAGGATGGTGCCCGCCGAGCGGATCATGTCCGATGTATGGGAGGGATCCCCGCCCTCGTCGCCGACCAGCCTGCACGTGTACATCTCCGAGTTGCGCAGGGCGCTGGAGCCGGAGCGGGAGGTGCGCGCCCCCGCCGGGCTCCTGGTCCGTGAGGGCCCCGGGTATGCGCTGCGCGTCGATCCGGCCGCGGTCGACGCCGAGCGTTTCGCGGACATGGCCGTGGCCGGGCGGCGCGCTCTGAACGGCGGAAGGCCCGGTCCCGCCGAGGAACTCCTCAGCGAGGCGCTGGACCTGTGGCGTGGTTCCGCCTACGCGGACTTCGCCGGCTCCGGCTTCGCCCTGTCGGAGGTGGCACGGCTGGAGGCGCTGCGCGCCGCCGCGTACGAGGACCGGCTGGCCGCCGCCATCGAGCTGGGCCGGCATGCCGCCGTGGTCGGCGAGCTGGAGGCACTGGTGGCCGAGCAGCCGCTGCGGGAACGCGGCTGGGAACTGCTCGCCCTCGCGCTGTACAGGTCGGGGCGGCAGGCCGACGCCGGCGCGGCGTTGCGCGCGATACGGCGACGGCTCGCCGACGAGCTCGGCATCGACCCCGGCCCTGGACTGCGCGACCTGGAGTCGGCGGTGCTCGCCCAGGACCCGCGGCTCGATCTGCGGCTCGATCCGCCGCCCGCCCGCGTTGCCGGCACCACTGGAGCCACCACCCTCTCCGAGGCCGGCCCCGCCGTACGGCCCGGCCGGGAGGCAGCGGCGGCGCCCACCGGCAACCTGCCGTTCGCGTTGTCGAGCTTCGTGGGGCGTACGGAGGACATCGCCGCTGTCCGCGGCCTGCTCGCCGACTACCGGCTGGTCACCCTCACCGGCCCGGGCGGGGTGGGCAAGACCCGCCTCGCCCTGGAGACGGCCAGAGGCCGTACCGCCGACACCGCCGACACCGCCGACACTGGCGACACTGGCGACACTGGCGACGCGGATGGGCCGTGGCTGGTGGAGCTGGCCGGCCTCACCTCGCCCGAACTGCTACCGGCCACCGTCGCCGCCGCCCTGGGAATCCCGGGAGCGGCCGGCACCGAAGAGGTGGCGGCCGTGCTCGCCGGGCGGCGGCTGCTGCTGGTGCTCGACAACTGCGAGCACCTCCTGGACGCGACCAGTGCCCTCACCGGCGTGCTGCTGAGCCGCTGCGGGGGCTTGCGTGTGCTGGCCACCAGCCGCGAACCGCTGGGCGTGGAAGGCGAGGCGGTCTATGAGGTCCCGCCGCTCGACCCTGCCGGAGACGGCACGGAACTCTTCCGGAGAAGGGTCGCCGCGGCGCTTCCCGCGTGGACTCCCGACCCGGGCGACATCGACCGGATCCCGAGGCTCTGCGCCGGCCTCGACGGGATCCCGCTCGCCATCGAACTGGCCGCCGCGCAATGCCGGATGCTCTCCGTCGGCCAGATCGCCGACGCTCTGGAAAACCGCTTCGACGTGCTGGTCGACGGCCCGCTCGACCTGCCCGCTAGGCATCGTGCGCTGGAGGCCACCGTCGCCTGGAGCCACCAGTTGCTCGAACCGGAGGAGCAACGGCTCTTCCACCGCTTGAGCGTGTTCGCCGCCGGATTCGATCTCGACGCCGCGGGCGCGGTGGGGGCCCGGACTCCCGTCCTGCCTCCCCTGGCGGCACTGGTCCGCAAGTCGCTGGTCAGCGTCGAGCCAGGCACCGCGCCCCGCCGCTACCGGCTGCTGGAGACGCTGCGTCAGTACGCGCTGCGGGGACTCGACCCGGACGACCTCGCGCGGACCCAGGTACGCCACCGGGCCTGGGCCCTGTCGCAGGCCGAAAGCGCCGAGCGCAGGCTTCACGGCCCGCAGGCGGCCGAGCTGCTGGGCCGGCTGACCCGGGAGCAGCCGGAGTTCCGCGCCGCCTTCGCCTCCGCGCTGGCGTCCGGGGACGGCGACTACATGCTGCGGCTCGGCGGCGCACTGTACTGGTTCTGGTACCGCATGGGCCACATCGCCGAAGGCCTGTCCTGGATGTCCAGGGCCTTCGAGGCGGCGCCGGAGGCCGAGCCGCCGGTCCGGGCGCGGGCGCGCCTCGCCGTGAGCGGGCTCAGCTACCTGGCCGGGCGGCCGGCGCAGGCGTACGAGGCCGTCGTGCTGGCCGAACGGGAGGCCCGGGAGGCCGGCGACCCGATCGTGGAGGCCTCCTCCCGGATCTATCAGACGCACTTCGGCGTGCTCGCCGGCGTCCCCCTCGACGCTCCGGCCGTGGCCCGCAACGCCGTCGAGCTCGCGCGGCGCACCGGGGAGGACTGGCTGGTCGCCGAGGCCCTGATGGTGCAGGGCATGCTCGCCCGCGTCATGGGAGACCTTCCGGCGGCCGCCGCCGTACTGGCCGAAGCCGTCTGCGTCGCGGACGCCTGCGGCCACGACTGGGCGTCCGGCTCGTCGGCCTGGGCAGGGATGAAGACCGCCTGCGACCGCGGCGACGGACGGCGCGCGCTGGAGATCGCGGCCGACATCCTGAACGCGCTCGACCGCCACGACGACGTCACGTCCCGGCTCGTGCTCATCCACACCGCCGCCCACGCCCTCGCGCTGACCGGCCAGGCCGAGCAGGCGGCGGTGCTGATGGGCGGAGTGGACGCCGTCGGCCGCCGGGTGGGTTTCTCCCCCGAGCTGATGGACCCGCTGGACGGCCCCCGCGAGGCCGCGGCCGTACGCGACGCCCTCCCGCCGGACAGGTACGAACGCCTGGCGGCGCGGGGACGCGAACTGTCCCTGCCGGAACTGGCTGCCTTCCTGGTCGGTCTGCTCGCGAACCACTGAGGGGGCCTGCGCACCACGCGATCGAGGCCCCTCGTACGTCCTGCGGGCTCAGGAGAACAGCCTGAGTACGTCCTCCGAGGTCAGGCAGCCGGCCGTCGCCAGATCCAGGTTGGCGAGCGACGCGTGGTGAGCCTCGTCGGTCGCGGCCGTGACGCAATCGCTGACGGTGTGGACGGTGAGGCCGAGGTCGGTGCCGTGCCTGGCGGTCTGCTCGACCGTAAGGTTGGTGGCGACTCCGGTCACCAGCAGCGTGTCTATCCCGTGCTCGGCCAGCCACTGGGGGAGGTGGTTACCGGCCAGGCCGGACAGCTTCTGGTTGTCGACCACCTGGTCGATCTCGGCCAGAGTCCGCATCTCCGGGATCAACTGCGCCCCCGGAGCGTCCGGACGGAAGGCCTCCTGCGCATCGCCGACCGCGTTCATGAAGCCCGTGTTGCGCACCAGACCACCACCTCCCACAGGTACGGTGAACCGGGTGAAGATCACCGGCAGTCCTGCGGCGCGCATGGATTGGTGGAACCGCACGGCACGGTCCACGACGCCACTGCGCGCGACCGGCTCGCCGAGCATCGCGCCGAAGAATCCCTCGGGCTTGATGACGTTCAGCTGCCAGTGCAGAGCGAGAACGGCGGCAGTCCGCGGATCGTAGGTCATGGTCACGATCCTGCCGTACTACCTCTCCGCGCCGAAACCGTCGCCGCCGTCGCCATCAGATGTCCATCGGGATCGGCCGCAGTCGTACCGACCAAGTGCGGCAGTCGAGGGCCAGTGCCTCCGGCCATCCCGGCCGCTTCCCGTGCAGCGCGCCGCGCAATGGGTCATGACCAGTGCCATGAGCATGCTTCAGGGATCGATTGATAGCCACAACTATTATAGTTGCAGCTATCATAGGCGGCATCCAACTGTGGTTTGGTTCGCGCGTCTGGAGGGCTGTCGTTGCTGCAGAAGCCGGAGCGTTTGTTCGGCCGAGACACCGAATGGGAAGATCTGGCTGACTTCGTGGCATCCCCCTTGCCGGGGGCGACTCTCGGGTTGGTTTACGGCCGCCGTCGTCAAGGCAAAACGCTCATGCTCGAACTGCTGGCCCAGCAGACCGGTGGGTTCCTTTTCGGCGCGACCCAACAGACCGAGGCGCAGAACCTCGCCGACCTGGGAGCGGCCTATGCCGCCTATCGCGGCCTGCGCCAGCCCATCACCTTCCGTACATGGCGCGAAGCAATCGACGAACTTCTCCGGCTCGGGGAGAACCAAGCCGCCCCCCTCATCATCGATGAATTTCCCTACCTCGTATCGACCACGCCCGTGCTGCCCTCCTACCTTCAGCAGGCGCTCACCCCGCTCGGGTACGCCAAGCAGCACACCCGTACCCGGGCGATCCTCTGCGGCAGCGCCCTGACCACGATGGCGCAGCTACTCGCCGGCGGCGCACCCCTGCGCGGGCGGGCGGCCATGGAGTTGATCGTGCGCCCCTTCAGGTTCCGTGAGGCCGCCGCCTTCTGGGGTGTGGATCAGGATCCGGAGCTGGCGTTTCGGCTGCACGCTCTGCTCGGTGGGACCCCCGCCTATCTGGAGATGAGCGGCGGATCGGGACCCGCAGAAATAGCCGGGTTCGACCGCTGGGTTCAGCGGCGTCTGCTCAATCCGGCCTCCGCGATGTTCCGTGAAGGTGCCCTGCTGCTCCGAGAGGAGCCTTCCATCACCGATCCGACCTCATACTCCGCCACGCTGAGCGCGATCAGCGCCGGCAACCACCGGCGCTCGGAGATAGCGGCGGCACTGGGCCGCCCCAGCAGTGCACTCGCCCACCTGCTGTCCGGCCTGCAGGACATTGGCCTGATCGAACAGATCGACGACGCCCTCCGCGGTAAGCGCAGCGTCTTCCGCATCGCCGAACCCGTCGTACGCCTGCACCAGCTCCTCATTCAACGCCACGAAGCCGAACTGATCGCGGGCCGTGCCGACCGTGTCTGGCGCGCCAACGCGGACACTGTCGCCTCTCAGATTTATGGCGCGCACTTTGAGGACCTCGCACGGCAGTGGTGCTTCGAGCACGCGGCGCCCGACACGCTCGGGGGCACCGCCACCGCTGTACGTCCGACGGAACTGCCATGTCGCGAACACCGTCGAGGCCATGAACTGGATGTGGTCGTCACGGAGACGACCTCCTTCGCCGCTGACCGCATCATCGCGATCGGCGAAGCCAAGAGCACCGTGGCTCCCATCGACACCCCCCAACTGGAACGACTGGAACACCTACGCGGCCTCCTGCCCAGCGCCAAGGTGGGCCCTCTCCCCAAGCTCCTCTTGTTCGCTCGCTCAGGCTTCTCGAGCGACCTCACTCGCCTTACCGGCAAACGGCCCGACGTCGAACTCATCAACCTGAAGCGGCTGTACACGGGAGCATGATGCCGGTGTTCACCCGCGTGCCGGTCAGCCGGGTGTGACGGAGATGTCCTGGCAGGTCCTGTGAGCGGCCGGGTTCGCCGTCCCGAACGGGTCGTTCCAGTAGTCCTGGGAGCTGTACAACCGCCACCAGGTCAGGCAGGCGTGTATCCGGTAGGTGTGGGCCGGGTTCACGTACAGATCTTCCGAGGAGTACGAGACGGGCTGCCCCGACTCGAACGGGGTTCCCCGGTAGTAGAACGTCCACTTGCCGTTGCCGATCGGGATGGGCGGCGGGGGTGTGCAGCCGGGTTCCGCGGCGCACTCGTCGGCCCTGATCTGGTCGACCACCGTCATCTCCACGTCTCTGACCAGCTCGGGATGGACGATGTCGCTGAACGTCGCGGTCGCCTTGCCGACGACGAGGTCGGTGCCGGTGCCCGGGACCTTCCCCGTCAGGGTGAAGGGACGGGGGCCGTCCGGCTCGGTGACCGTGCCGGTCGGGGTGTCGACGAACTGCTCGCCGAGGTCCGGCGAGGCGAGGCGGAGCCGCTGGCCGGTCAGGAGTTGGGCTACGTCGCCGTTCGCGGAGCCGTTCTGCGTGGGGGCTCCGGTCGCCTGGTAGACGCCGTTCTGGGTCACCCGGATCGTCACCTTTTCCCCGGGTGTGAGCGGGCCGTTCACCTGGGGTGGGGTGAGCGTGGCGGTCCATCCTGAGCAGATGCCCCCCACGTGCTTGCCGTGAGCGCGGCCGCAGTGGGAGGTGGTGGGATGGCCGGGACCGTTGGTGAGGTAGGAGACGAACGGGGCGAAACCGGCCGCCGCCTGTGCCGGTGCGCAGGTGTGGACGACGAGGTAGGACAGCGGCCTCTCCAAAGGACCGCGCCGGAGGCCGCGGATGTAGACGTAGAAGCACGAGTCCGAGGGCCAGGTCGCGCCGAACCCTGGCGGATCCTGCCCCTTCATGCATACGGGATCGAACCTCAGCGCCCGGATCCGGTCCCCGCCGTGGGTGAACTCCTGGCGGCATTCCGCGGTGGCGGCCGGAGCGTACGAGCCGAGGGTCCACTCCGCCGAGCAGGCGATTCCGCGCGCCAGGCACGTGCCGCCCGTTTGGGAACCATGGATCATCCAGGACTCCACCGGAGTGGCGGCCGCGGTGGCCCTGGTCCGCCGGGGCATCAGCAGCATCCGCTCCGGGTGCCCCTTGTCGTTGCCCGAGCCGACGCAGCCGAGGAACGTGTCGTACGGGCAGGGGGTGGGGAGACCGCCGCCAGAGATGGTGAGCCCGGCCGCGCCGAATGCGACCTCGCCCTGTCTCCGCCCGTTGAAGCCCTGCAGGTAGTCGTGATGCCTGGGGTTGAGCAGGAGGTCGGCCAGCAGGTCCGGGGGGCGGTAGCGGGAGGACGCCGCGATGCTGCCCTCCTCGGCGAAGTTCGCCGCGGCCTGGGCCACGGGGGACAGGTCGCCGATCCAGACCTGCATCATCGGCGAGACCGCGTCGGAGCTGAACAGGCGGTCGGTCCGCTCGCTCTCCCTGCGGCGGAACGTCGGGTTGCGCAGTTCGCCCATGGACTCGGTGGCGGCCTTGGCCGTGATCAGGTCCAGCACGGCACGGACCTTCGGGCGCAGGGGGTCGTCCGCCGGCGCCAGGTCGTACAGGTTGAGCAGCCCGATCATCTGCAGGCGCGCGTAGGGGCGGGAGTTGTACTCGAGGAAGTCGGTGGTGAGCCAGATGCCCAGCTTGCGGTCGAGGTCCGCGCGCAGCCCGTTGGTGGCGTTGTCGGCGTGCGCGTCGTGGACGTACACACGGACGGCGTCGTTGGAGGCGGTCTCGACGTCGAACTGGCTGAGCACCGGCAGCAGCTCGTTGTGGAGGTAGCGGGTGGACTCGATCAGCAGGTTGTGGTTCTCGGTCTCGCTGATGTCGAATCCCGCGATCTCGCAGTTCACCGTGTCGGCCGGGGTCGCGCTTCCTTGCAGCCACGCGACACGGGACATCCTGCGGTCCAGCCGTTCCGCGTCGGCGGGAGCGAAGTGATAGCGGGCCAGAGACCAGGCTCGCAGAGCCATCCCCATCGTGAGGTCCCAGTCCCCGTCGTGGCAGAGCTCCTGGAACTCGGTGCCGGGCCGGCCGTACAGCTCGGGCATCCGTTCGAGCTCGGACGCGACGATGTCCCAGCCGGGGGAGTTCACCCGGGTCTTGCCGTTGAACGGCACCTTGTTGAAGTCGTCCCTCCAGTCGGTGACCCGCTTGGTGAGGCAGTCGGCGGCGTCCGGAGGCTGGCTGATCGGCGGATACGCGTGGGTGGTGCCGTCGTCGCCGCCATTCACCACCCGCTGGATCGACACCGTTCCATTCCGGGTGTCCAGCATGCGTAACAGCGTGACCTCGGCGAGGATGTGGGCCGGATAGTCCTCGCCGAAGATGCCCGGCGCGTCTTTGCAGGCGCCCGCCAGCAACGACGGCACCCTGTACTGCTCGCGCGCGCCGCGGAGCTCCACGAAGTTGTCCGGCGGTTTGATCGTGGCGTAGTCGACGTACGCGGCGTCCGCCCGCACAGAGCCAGGCACCGGGAACGCCATGAACACGACGATGAGAAAGGTGACGAGCACGGATCTGCGCATGGTCCAACCTTGCGGCCCCGGCCCTCCGGGCGCATGAGTATCCCCCTGCTCAATGACTCGCCCGCGAACGGCGTCTCAGCCTCCGGCGGCGGTGCTGCCGCGCGGCGCCGCTCCTGTCGTCGTCGGCCGATCCCAGCCCTTCCCGTCGCACTTGCAACCGGAGCCAGTTCCGGTTACACAGCGGCATCGGCGAGGCGACCGCGTACAGCCTCGCCGCGGAGGGCGCGGCCGTCGCCGTCCTCGGACGGCGACGCGACAGGCTGGAAGAGCTCGCGGACAAGGTCCGGGCCGATGGCGGGACCGCCCTCGTGGTGGAAGCCGACATCACCGACCGGCGGCAGGTCGCAGCGGCCGTGGAGAGCGTGGTGGCCGAGCTCGGCCGCCTGGACACGCTCGTCAACAACGCGGGCTTCATGGGCGTCGGGCAGGCTGTGGACTCCCCGCTAGGGGAGTGGGAGCACATGCTCGAGGTCAATGTCCAGGGCCTGCTGTACACCACCCACGCCGCCCTGCCGCACCTCCTCCGCGCCGCGGAGGACTCCCCGCGACGGGTGGCGGACCTGGTCAACATCAGTTCCACCGCAGGCCGGGTCGCCCGGCCCGGGACGGCCGTCTACAACCTGACGAAGTTCGGCGTCAACGGGTTCACCGAGGCCCTACGGCAGGAAGTCATGCAGAAGCGCCTCCGGGTAAGCGTGGTCGAGCCCGGCACCGTGGACACCGAGCTGAGCTCGCACCTCCGCGACGGCGTGCGACAGGCCATCGAGCGCCAGGTCGAGGGCATGGAATTGCTGCGCCCCGAGGACATCGCCGACGCCGTGTCCTACATCGTCACCCGGGACCGCCGAGTCTCCGTCAATGAGATCCTCGTGCGCGCCAGCGAGCAGACCTGGTAACAGGCAGCAGTCACAGCGCGTCCACCCGGGCCTCCTGCTTCAGCGGCGTGCCCGCAACGATCTGCCATTCAGGAAGGTGACAAGATGACCGAACTCGACCTGCGCATCGGATTTATCGGCCTCGGCGCAATGGGTCGGCCGATGGTCGAGAATCTGCTCAAAGCCGGCTACCCGGTCACGGTATTTCGGGCCCTGCCCGACGACGTAGAGTCGCTGGAGGCTCTCGGTACGAGAATCGCGCACTCACCTGCGGAAGTCGCGCGCACGACGAACGTCGTGGAGATCATCGTGCGCACCGAGGAGCAGGTCGACGACGTGCTCTTCGGCGCGCCGGACGGCGGGGTCGCCGCCAATCTCGAGGCCGGATCGGTGGTCTTGATCCACAGCACCATCTCTCCCGCGGCCGTCAGCACCGCAGCCCGGCGGCTGGCCGAGAAGGACATCGCGGTGCTTGACGCACCCGTGACCGGGTCCATCAGGGCCGCGGTGGAAGGCACCCTGTCGTTCATCGTCGGTGGTGCCGAATCCGCCATCGCGCGATGTGCTCCGGTGCTACGGACACTTGGATCGGGGACGATACGAGTCGGCGAGCCGGGATACGCCCAGATCGCGAAACTCATCAACAACATGCTCGCCGGCGTGAACGGCGTCGCGATCGCGGAGGGGCTGGCACTGGCACGCGCGGCACGCATGACCGACGAGGTCGTACTCGAGGTCGTCAACGCGGGCACCGGCGCGAGCTTCATGAGCACCAACCGTGACGCGCTTCTTGAGATGGGCCGTCAATCCGATCTGATAGGGCTCGGTTACAAGGACCTGCTTCTCGCACTACAGGAGGCGCACGGCCGGGAGGTCGCCCTGCCGGTCACCGCTCTCGCCACGCAGTTCCTCGCCAAGTACCACCAGATCTAGGAAGCCGTCCGACTCGACCCACCGGGTGCGCCACGGAGCCCCGCGTCAGCTCGGGCTGCGAGGGCTCCATGACGAAAGAGTCCCGTTGTGGGGTTATCCCCCTGCTCGGCATGGGGACGGCAGGTCGTGATTGTGGAGGCGTCTCGACAGCCTCCGTTGCACGTTCTCAGCAGACTGAAGTCACGAAAGAGCCAGGCACCGGAAGCCTCCAGGCACCGGAAGCCTTTGTTCCGGCAGCCGTGCCTTTCCTGTCTGCCCATCCATAGAGAGAGGCGAGAGTGCCATGTCTCACCACCTCGATTCCCCCATCGCCCGTCAGGACCCGCGTCTGGACATCACGGACCTGTACGTCTTCCGGGGAGAGCGAGGGACGGTCTTCGTGACGAACCATAGTCACTCGCTCGCAGGCGAGGACATCCCGCGCGGTCTGCACCCGGAGGGCAGGTACGAGTTCAAAATTGATGCGAACGGTGACGCCGTCGAGGATCTCACCTACCGCTTCACCTTCTCGGACGCCGACGCCGACGGCACCCAGGGCTACGAGCTGTGCCGTCTGGCCGGGCCGGAGGCTCGTGACGCCTTCGCGGCAGGCACGCTGATCGCCCAGGGCCGCACCGGCGAGGCCGTCGAACTCGCCGGAGGTGGCCGGGTCTGGGTCGGCAAGGCGGGCGACCCGTTCTGGATCGAGCCGGACGTTCTGCACGCCGTCGGCCACGCGTTCCAGGACGGCACCACCGTCGACCTCTCCTCCTGGAACCCGGCCGAGGCGAAGAACCTGTTCGCCGGCCACACCGTCTACTCCATCGTCCTGGAGATCACCGACCAGGAGCTGCTGCCGGTCGCGGGCGGAGACCACCGGATCGGTGTGTGGGGGCTGGCCTCGCTGGCCACCGACGCCGGCGGGTGGCGTCCGATCAACCGGGCCGGCCTGCCGATGATCCACCCGCTGTTCACCCAATTCAACGAGGACCTCGGCGACCGGCTCAACGAGAATGTCCCGGCCGACGACGTCCAGATCCACGGCGAGCCGCTCATGGACATGGTGGCGGGAGTGGTGCGTGCCTACGGCACCGCCGAGGACCCGGAGGCCTACGCCCGGACGGTTGTCAGCAAGATCCTGCCCAATGTCCTGCCGTACACCGTCGGGACTCCGGCCGCCTACGGTTTCGCGGAGTGGAACGGTCGCTCGCTGACCGACAACGCCCCGGACGTCATGTTCTCCTTCGCGGCCAACACGCCCGTCACGCTCGGCATCGGGAAGGAATCCGTGAAGGCAAAGCCGTCCCGGACCTTTCCCTACGTGCCCTCCGCCTCCTGAGACCGGGGCGGCCCCGCGCCGTGCGGAGTGAGCAGCCCTCCGCACGGCCGCCGTCGGATGCCTGACCGCGCTGGAAGGACCGCGGCTGCCCGCGACGCCCCGCGTGGTGCGGGCGCCTGATCGGGTGGATCACCCTCGGATTCGACACGCCCCCCGAGATCGCCCTGCTCGTCACCGCGGCATCGGGTGCCGCCTCGGGGCCTGGCGCCGATCCCACTCCCGGCCTGAGAGTAAACGTGGGGTTGCCCCCATGGCCCGCAGCTCATCCCAGCGGTGATGCTGGGCCCATGTCAGTCAACATTGTGGTCGTCGACGACGACCCGGGCTTCCGTCGCATCGCCAGGGCGCTGCTGGCTGCGCGCGGGCTGCGGGTCGTCGCTGAGTCGCCAGACGGCGCGTCGGCGATCGCGGCGATCCGTGAGCACCGCCCCGACGGCGTGCTCCTCGATCTTCACCTCCCGGACGAGGACGGCTTCTCTGTCGCTCGGGCGATCACAGGAGAGGGACACCCGCTGACGATCGTGATGACCTCCACTGATCCTCTGGCGTGGTCAGCGGAGGAACTCGCCAGTGCGGGAATCGTGCGATTCGTTGCTAAAGACCGGCTGTTCGACACCGACTTGAATGCCCTTTTCTCCTCTACCGCTTGAGGTAGTGCAGCACGGCGAGAACGCGGCGGTGCTGTGAGGATTCGGCCTGCTGCAAGCCCAGCTTGAGGAAAATGCCGGTGACGTGCCGCTCCACCGCGGGGACCGTCACGACCAGCTTCTCCGCGATGCCCGAATTGGAATGCCCTTCGGCCATCAGTGCCAGGACCTCCCTCTCCCGGGGGGTCAACCCGCTCAGCGGGTCCGCCTTAAGCTTGCGGCCGACGAGAGTGGCGATGACGTCCGGGTCGAGTGCCGAACCGCCGGCGACGACCCGCTGAACCGCATCCGTGAGGATCTGCGAACTGGCGACCTTCTCCTTCAGCAGGTAGCCGACTCCGCTCGGATCGTCTCCGACGAGATCGAGCGCGAACGAGGCATCCAGGAACTGGGACAGCACGATCACGGGTGTGCCCGGCTGCTTCGCCCGGATCTGCCGCGCCGCCTGTAGGCCGTCGTCGGCGAGGTTCGGTGGCATTTGGATGTCCGTGATCACCACGTCCGGCTTCTGCTCCGCGGCGGCCCTGACCAGTTCCACGGCGTTGGCGACGGACGCGGCGACCTCGATGCCGGATCGCTCCAGCATGGCTGTGATGCCCTCACGGACGATCGGCTGGTCTTCTCCGAGCACTGCACGCAGAGGCTCACTCATGAACGCATCCTATTCGTCCGTAAACGGCCCCTTTGGCCTGCATCCACCAGGTCGGGCGCTGCTCGGGGGCACCCCCGCGGGCGTCATAGCCGCGTGGCATGTGGACAGCGGGTTCTCCAGGTGTACGGCACTCCCGCCGGGCAGCACGGCCCTGCTCCGGGCGGCTGGCGCGCACGGCCGGGCGCGGCAGCGGCAGCCCGAGGCCGTGGGGCTTTCCCCACATGCGGCCTCGGGGTGGCCGACACAGCCTTTGAAGGCGGCTCGACAGCCGTCCGGGCGGCCCGTGACCAGACTGGAAGACATCCAAGGCGGCTCCCCGCCGAGCCCCGTTCAGCCCTCGCCCCTTAGCGGAGGAGCATCATGTCCGATACGTTCACGCCGGTCACCCCCGTCCTGGAAGCGCCCGCGGCGGCGTTCGCCAAGGCCACGGCGGAGCCGCCGTTCCTGTACCAGATGCCCCCGTCCGAAGGCCGCAAGGCGGTCGACGAGGTCCAGTCGGGGGAGATCACCAAGCCCGCTGTGGACGAGGAATGGGTTACCGTACAGGGCGGTCCGACGGGCAGGGTCCGCGCCCGCATCGTCAAGCCCGCCGGGGCCGTCGGCACGCTCCCGGTTGTGATCTACATCCACGGCGCGGGCTGGGTGTTCGGAAACGCCGACACCCACGACCGTCTGGTCCGCGAGCTCGCCGAGGGGACCGGCGCCGCCGTGGTCTTCCCCGAGTACGACCTGTCGCCCGAGGCGCGCTACCCCGTCGCCATCGAGCAGAACTACACAGTGGCCCGGTGGGTCGTCACCGACGGCGCCGACAATGGCCTGGACGCCTCCCGGATGGCCGTCGCGGGCGACTCGGTCGGTGGCAACATGACGGCCGCGATGACCCTGATGGCCAAGGAGCGCGGCGATGTACCGCTGAAGTTCCAGCTGCTGTTCTACCCGGTCACCGACGCGAACTTCGACACCGGCTCCTACCACCAGTTCGCCGAGGGCTACTTCCTGACCCGCGAGGCCATGAAATGGTTCTGGGACCAGTACACGACCGACGAGAACGAGCGCGCCGAGATCACGGCCTCGCCGCTGCGAGCCACCACCGAGCAGCTCGCCGATCTGCCGCCGGCGCTCGTCATCACCGGCGAGGCGGACGTCCTGCGCGACGAGGGCGAGGCGTACGCCAACAAGCTGCGCCAGGCCGGCGTTCCCGTGACCGCTGTCCGCTACCAGGGCATCATCCACGACTTCGTCATGCTGAACGCCCTGCGCGAGACCCACGCCGCCGACGCCGCCATCCACCAGGCCATCGCGGCTCTGCGCACGGCACTTGCATGATCATCGCCACCCGCAAGCTCGGCGCGAACGGCCCTGAGGTATCCGCCATCGGCCTGGGCGCCATGGGTATGTCCGACCTGTACGGTCCCGCTGACGACGCCGAAAGCATCGCCACCCTGCACGCGGCCCTCGACGCGGGCATGAACCTCATCGACACCGGCGACTTCTACGGCTCGGGCGCCAACGAGATGCTCATTGCCCAGGCGCTGAGAGAGCGCAGGCGCGACGAGGTCGTTCTGAGCGTCAAGTTCGGCTCCCGCCGTACCCCCGACGGCGGTTTCCAGCCGGTGCCCTACGACGTGTCCCCGGCCGCGGTCAAGGATCGCCTCGCGTACTCCCTGCGGCGGCTGAACACGGACTACATCGACATCTACCGCCCGGCGCGCCTCAACCCCGACGTACCCGTCGAGGAGACCGTCGGCGCGCTCGCGGAGATGCAGCAGGCCGGCTTCATCAAGCACATCGGCCTGTCCGAGGTCGGCGCGGACACCATCCGCCGCGCCGTGGCCGTGGCACCCATCAGCGATGTGCAAATCGAGTACTCGCTGGTTTCCCGCGGCCCGGAAGCCTCCATCATCCCGACCCTGCGCGAGCTCGGCATCGGCCTGACCGCCTACGGCGTGCTTTCCCGCGGCCTGCTCAGCGGGCACTGGACCGCCGGGCGGCACCTGAGCGCGAACGACTTCCGCGCCCACAGCCCTCGTTTCCAGGGTGAGAACCTCCAGGCCAACCTGCGCCTGGTCGATGCACTGGACCGCGTGGCCCAGCGCCTGGGCGCCACTACCAGCCAGATCGCCATCGCCTGGGTGGCCGCCCAGGGCCGGGACATCGTTCCCCTGGTCGGTGCCCGCCGACGCGAGCGTCTGGCCGAATCCCTCGACGCCGCCGGCCTCTCCCTGGACGCCGACGCCCTCGCCGAGATCGAAGCCGCCGTGCCCGCCGGGGCCGCCGCCGGCGAGCGCTACGCGGCGCCCCTCATGGCCACCCTCGACAGCGAACGTTGACCCCCGACCGCACTCCACACACAGCCTCGGCCCGGCCCACCCGGACCGAGAGGCATCTCACCGAAGGACGGATCACCATGACAGACAACATCAGTCGCGTCGCCCTGGTCACCGGCGGCTCCGGCGGCATCGGCCGTGCGGTCGTGGAGCGCCTCGCCCTGGACGGCATCGCCGTCGGCGTGCACTACGCCGGGAACAGGGCCAGGGCCGACGAGACGGTCACCGCGGTCACCGCGGCCGGCGGCAGGGCGATCGCGGTCGGCGGTGACGTCGCGGACGCGGACGCGATGTCCGCCGCGTTCGACGCCGTGGAGCGGAAACTCGGCGGCATCGACGTGGTCGTCAACACCGCGGGCATCATGTTGCTGTCCCCGATCTCGACGCTGGAGCTGGACGACCTGGACCGGATGCACCGCACCAACATCCGCGGCACGTTCGTGGTCTCCCAGCAGGCGGCCCGGCGGGTACGGCCCGGCGGGGCGATCGTCAACTTCTCGACCTCCGTCACCCGCCTCCAGTTCCCGGGCTACGGCGCCTACGCGGCCAGCAAGGCCGCAGTCGAGGGCATGACCCTGATCCTGGCCCGCGAGCTGCGCGGCAAGGACGTCACGGTCAACGCCGTGGCCCCCGGCCCCACCGCCACGCCCCTGTTCCTCGAGGGCAAGGACCAGGCCACGATCGACAACCTGTCCAAGGCGGCCCCCCTGGAGCGTCTGGGCACGCCGGAGGACATCGCCGAGGCGGTCGCGTTCCTCGCCGGCCCGGCGCGCTGGATCAACGGGCAGGTCCTGTACGCCAACGGCGGCGTGGCCTGACCGCCCCCCTTCCTGACAACCGTCGCGCCCACCCTCCTGCAGGAGGGCAGCGACCCCCTCTTCCCAAGGAGAACTTTCATGAGCATCGTCGTCGTGATCACCGGTGCCTCCAGCGGCTTCGGCGCCCTGACCGCCCGCGCCCTCGCCGACGCCGGCAACGTCGTCTACGCGGGCATGCGAGAGACGGCCACCCGCAACGTCCCCCAGGTCGAAGCCGCCGCCGACTACAGCGCTCAGCACGGCGTCGACCTGCGCGCCATCGAGCTCGACGTCAACTCGCAGGAGTCGGTGGACGCCGCGATCAGTCAGGTCATCGCCGAGCGTGGCCGCATCGACGTCCTGATCCACAACGCCGGGCACATGGTCACCGGCCCCGCCGAAGCTTTCATCCCGGAACAACTCGCCGCGCTGTATGACGTGAATGTGCTCTCCACCCAGCGCGTCAACCGTGCCGTACTGCCGCACCTGCGCAAGGCGGGCCGGGGATTGGTGATCTGGGTGTCCAGCTCCAGCGTCAAGGGCGGCACCCCGCCGTACCTGGCCCCCTACTTCGCCGCCAAAGCCGCCATGGACTCCCTCGCCGTCAGCTACGCCGCCGAACTCGCCCGCTGGGGCGTGGAAACCTCGATCGTGGTCCCGGGCTCATTCACCAGCGGCACCAACCACTTCGCCCACTCCGGCCACCCGGCCGACCGCACCATTGAGGCGCAATACGAGGAGAAGTACCCCGGCCTCATAGAGCAGGTCGCCCAGAAGCTCGCCTCGCTGGCGCCCGAAGGCGCGGACGCCTCCCTGGTCTCCGACGAGATCGCCCGCATCGTCGCGCTCCCCGCCGGCAAGCGCCCGTACCGCGTCCACATCGACCCCGCCGACGACGGCTCCGAAGAGGTCTCCAACGTCGCCGACCGCATCCGCCGCGAGTTCCTCACCCGTGTCGGCCTCGCTGATCTGCTCATCACCCACCTGGAACACGTCTGACGCGCCCCGGGTCCTGGATGCGGCAAAGGGGCAGGCCAGCGGTAGCCTGCCGCTATGGACAGTGGCAGTCGGCTCGGGCAGTTCATCAGGGCCAGAAGGGCGGCTACCACGCCGGCTGAGGTTGGGCTCCCCAATGGAGGGCCCCGCCGGACCGCGGGGCTGCGTCGAGAAGAAGTGGCCATGCTGGCCGGGCTCAGCGAAGGCTACTACGCACGCTTAGAGCAGGGGCGCGAGAAGAATCCGTCTGACCAGGTCCTGGAAGCGCTCATCCGCGTCCTCGGGCTCAACGCGGACGCCGCGGACCATCTGTACCGACTGGCTCGCCGCGAGTCTGGTCCTCGAATCAGACACAGTGGTCAGGTGCGGCCCCATATCCTGCGCCTGATAGAAGGGTGGAGCGATACTCCCGCGCTGGTCGTGGGTCCGCGTCTCGATCTGCTGGCGGCGAACGCCCTGGGCATGGGGCTGTATTCGGTGGCGATCCCGGATGGCAACCTGGTGCGGTTCACGTTCGTGAATCCCGCTGCCCGTGAGTTCTACCGGGACTGGGACCTGATCGCTCGCACCGGGGTCGCCGCATTGCGCGCGACCGCAGGTGCAGACCCCACCGACTCCGAGCTGACCCGCCTCGTCGTCGAGCTGTCCGCGAGGAGCGCCGAGTTCCGCCAGTTGTGGGGTCAATACGACGTTCAAGGTAAGACTTACGAGGTCAAACGCTTTCGACATGCTGAGGTGGGTGACCTTACGCTGATCCAGCAGTCCTTCAACATCAATGGTGTGGCGGGTCAGCAACTTGTCACCTTTCAGACCGAGCCCGGTTCGCCTGGTGAAGAGGGACTGGCTTTGCTGAGGTCTCTGGTCGCCGGCCGTCTGCTGGACAGGACGCGCCTGCCCGCGATAGCGCGGGGTGAGGCGTCCGTTGGTCGACCATAAGTATGCCCGCCTGTTCAAGAGGACACCGGGATGCGGGCGATCATTCGCGTACCGCCGCCGGGCGGCGACTCTATCGTGAGCGTGCCGTCGAAGGCGGCAACGCGGTCGTGCAGTCCTGCCACGCCGGAGCCGGCCGCGATCTGCGGGACCCCGCCGACACCATCGTCCGCGACGATGAGCTCCAGTTCGGTTCCGAGACGGACCACGATGTCGATGCGGGAGGCGTGCGCGTGCTTGACCGCGTTGGTGAGAGCTTCGGCCACCAGATAGTACGCGTTGGCCTCGAGCACGGCAGGCAGGCGCCGCTCGCAGGCCCCGGTGACGACGACGGGGATCGGGCAGCTCGCCGCCAGTGCGGCGATCGCGGCCCACAGGCCGCGCATGGTCAGCACTGAGGGGTGAATGCCGGCCGCGAGTTGACGTAACTCGTCGATGGCCGCCTGTGCATCCTCAACCGACTGATCGAGCAGAGCCAGGGCGTCGGGCGGGGCGTCAGACAGGTATTCGCGCGCCAGGCGCAGGCCGATCATGAGGTTGACCAGGCGCTGCTGAGCCCCGTCGTGGAGGTCGCGCGCGGTCTGCCGGTGGACGGCGGTCACGCTCTCCACGATGCGCCGCTGCGCGGCCCGGGACTCGGCCGCCCGGATCTCGGCCGCGTCGCGCTCCCGGACGGCCTGCTCGTAGGCGCGACGTTCGGTGACGTCGAAGAAGGAGTAGACGACGCCGCGTCCGTCAGGAAGGTGGATCGGCGCAGCCCACCAGGAGGCCGGAAAGAATGAGCCGTCCCGGCGCATGAACCACTCGTCGTCCCCCTGAGCCGCCTGCCCGGTCGTGCTCGGGGTCAGCATGGCGCACTGCGAGGCCGGATAGGGGGAGCCGTCTGGGCGGAACGGGTGGAGCGTCTCGTGGCTCGGCCGGCCGTCCAACTGGGCTCCGTCGTCGTACCCGAGTACGGCCACTGCGGCGGGATTGGTGTAGAGGATCAGCCCCTCCGGGTCCACGACCCACACGGGCTGGGGCACGCTGTCCAAAATCAGCGGAAGGAGCGCGGGTTTCACGAGGTTTCCTTGCTCAGTTCGGTTCCCAGTGATCAGCATGCGGTGTCCCCCGCTACCTCTGGCTGGTCCCCTGTACGAACGCTTTGACGCGACCCTATGTCCGCCGTCTCCCCACTACCAGGACGTGGTACGTACACCAAATGGCCGCGGACAGGGGCCGGTGACGGTCGCCGGCTGATCGCGGACCTCCGGGACCTTGGGTGTATGCGAAGAAAGTGCATATCCATGTCCCACTCATCCGATGACCGCGCCGACGTCCGTGACATGCTCGTGGTTCACGAAGCATTCCGGCAGAGCTACCGCCGCATGCCCGAACTGGTCATAGGCGTGGCTCCCGGCGATGTTGGCCGTGCCGCAATCGTGGCGGACCACATCCAGTTGATCGAGGAGTTCCTGCACCTCCACCACAAGGGCGAGGACGACCTGCTGTGGCCGAAGCTCCTCGGCCGCGCCGGGGAAAGGCTCGCGCCCGCCGTTGCTCTCCTGGAAACCAGCACGCGGAGATCGCCACGCTGATGACTGACGTGTCCGTGCGGCTGGGCGCATGGCGCCGGAAGCCGTCGGCGGTTTATGGGAAAGAACTCGCCGACTCCCTCGAGAAGCTGGGCACCCGGCTGGCCGAGCACCTCGCGATCGAGGAGAGGGACGTCCTCCCACTGGTGCCGGAATACGTGACGGCCGAGGAGTGGCACGATCGCCCGCCGGGTCGGCCGCTGGCACGACCAGCCGTCGCGCCGCAGGGCCCACACACCCTGGACGGTGTAGCCGATGTGGAACATCCGGCCGATCAGCGTCTTGATCCGCATCAGCGTCCACCGCTGGTCGGCGAACCCGTGCGCCAGCGGCCCGCGCTCCAGCTCGGCCTCCAGCCGAGCGAACTGCGCGGGGCTGAGCCGGGGCAGCGCATGCGGGCCTGCCGAGGCCAGCGCTTGAATGCCGCCCTCGCGCCAGGCGCGCCGCCACCGCTCCACCGACCGTTCGGTGACCCGCAACGTCCGAGCCACCGCCGCGTTCGTAACCCCCTGCTCGAACATCTCGGCTGCTCGCAGCCGTACCTCCTCGCGGCGCCGCTGCTCCTGGAGGGTGAAGCCGCCGCCTTGGGCATACCGCACACCCCGGTCATCCAGAACAGATCGGCCCTCGTCAGCTCACCGACAAGACCCATTTAGTTCTGTAGACGAACAGGGCTCGCGCGGGGAACTCGACTGGTCGCGATGCGCGACCGACTCGGTCAGCGTGCGGGCCACCGATGGGGGGACCTGACAGGTCCGAATCCTGTAGACTGCGCAAAACGTGTCAAAGATCCACCTCATCACCGACTGGACCGGCCTGCTCATCTCTGTCGGAATCACTGCCGCAATACCCACGACGCGCTGGAGCCGTTGGTGCGCGGTACCCCTCCGATCCGCTCCCGCCACAGACCACGCACCGGCCCGGCAAACTTCACGGTGAAGGTGGCCATGACTACACGCATCTGCAGGCCTTCTCACGGTGGCGTGGCATCAACTCCACTCCGCTTCGACGTCTGCGACTCCCCGCACTTCCTCTTATCACTTGGACTCCTCCGGTGACCGGTTGACTCCGAGCGAATTGCGTGTAAGCGCCTCAACGATTAGCAATCTCGCGTCCGGACGAGCCTGTTCGGGCATGTCCTCGATGACTCGTTCAGCCGTGAGCATACGCTCTACCTCTAAAGGGTGAGCAAAGAATGCCAACACTTCGCGAGAGGAGGTGTCGGCATTTTTGAGCACAGCTCGTGCGACGAATCCGGTTACGGCCGCACCAACCGTCGACACAACAGAAATAACAACCGCGGATGCGACAGTGTTCACAAAAGTGGCGACAGCTCCCGCAGTTAGCAAAAACGTAAATCCAGCCAGCAGGGTGACCAAGGTTGTTTGCCTCGTGGATGCCGCATAGTTCAAAACAAGCTGATGATAGAGTTGCAACCGTTCCCTATTGTTCACCCACAACGATTTCAGATCTAATGGATTTTCGGCACGCGAGGGACTTTCTGTAAGACTCTGAATAATAGTGCGATTGTTGAACGCGCGCCGCTTCTCCGAATACAGGTAGCCCAGAGTGAGGCCCAAAGCGATAAGTGCCGCCGTCATCGGTCCGAGATAGAGGAACCATTGGCTTGCGGTCTCCTCAACCTTCTGCCTGGTCGCAACTTCATTGCGCCAGATCGATTCCCGTCGGTCGTCAGCATTTCGCGTTCGGTCAGCGGCCCTCGAAACGTCAGCCCTAGCTAGATCAATGAGCTTTGCGAGTTGCTTCCGGTACTGCGGGCTCGTCCTCGACGACAACTCCGCCTTACGTAGCGAAGCCTCTGCAGCAGCAAGCCCTGATCGAGCCGAAATCTCCGCTTTCTTGGCATCGCCAGACTTAAACAGTGCGTCGGCAGACAACCCTAGCGCATTGTCCGCTTCATTCTGTACCGCAACGCTACTTCGAATAAGGAGGCCCACGGTTACGAGCGATGGAATCAAGACGGCTAAAATAAGGATCGTGCGCGTCCTGCGCCATGCCGAGCACTCAGCGGAATTCAGCCAGGCATCCATCTCAGCTTGGCCATCCGCGGTGCGGTAATTCATTTCTCTCCTATAGCTGTGCTGGGTATCCACAGCTTTCCAAGTACAAGGCCAAGGCAAGGCTCCTGTGGCGGGCACTTCAATCCTCCGCGACAACGGCGCGGCAGAATGATGTCGACTGTAGATTGTTGCCGAATTGTGCTCATAAGGATCAAGGCGGCGGTGCGGCGCCCGCCACCGTCACCCAACGACGCCGAGCAGCGACGACGGCACCCGACGTGTAGGCGTGAATGCCTGAGTGAGTGTTTGAGAAGGGTTGATAACGGTCTTGGTATCTCGTCGCGGTGACGGCCGAGGAGTCGCGATCATGGCGTGGTGCCATGCGAGCGCCGTTACCCCTCCGACCTCACCGACGCACAGTACTCACATGCGCTTGAGCTGCATGGACAAACTTGTCGGCAGGCGCAATCCTGCTGCGCAACGTGTGCAAGCTGACGGGGATCCGCCGGCGTGCTTATCCACGGCCGCTTCGACTTGGGTTCGCGCGCACTCGACCCGCGGCCGCCGACCGCATGCGCCCCCTCGCCGTCCAGTCATTCCCGCCATAGGTCACGTTGGCGGGCGGGAATGACACCGCGGGCCCCAGCCGCCATGTCGGCGGGTGAACGGCCGGACGTCGATGACGGCCATTCCCGCGGCGCAGGCCGCGGCCATGCCCTCGTCGCTGTCTTCGTATACCGTGCAGCGGGCTGGGGACACACCAAGCACGTCGGCCGCCCGTAGGAAGATGTCCGGCGCGGGCTTGCCCTTCTCGACGTCGTCACGGGTGACCAGCGTGGTGAACCGATGGCGTATCGGCAGGTGGCGAAGAGTCGTCTCGATGACCCGTCGAGCACCGCCGGAGGCCACGGCCATTGGCAGCCGCCGATGGAAGGCGGAGACCACCGCCTCCACCTCCGTATGCAGCCGGATCTCGTGCGCCGTCCGCAGGAACCGTTCGTCGCGATCCGCGACGATCTCCTCCACCGGCCGCCGGAGGTCGAGTTCACGCTCGCGTGCGAGCAGACGGATCATCTCGGCCGAGGAGAGGCCCGTGCGCGCGTCGAACCACTCCTGTTCCAGCCGTACGCCCTCGACGGCCAGGGCTTCGGCCATTGCCCGATAGTTCGCGCGCTGGGTGTCCACCAGCGTCCCGTCCCAGTCGAAGAGCAGGGCGTCCATGTCTCCGGGATGGAGTTCGGGCAACACTCTTAACACCTTCCCCGCGCAGGTGATCGACTCTCCCCTCGCACCCTACGTGCCTTGTCGATGACCGGCCACGGCTCAGGCGCTCCTGCGGAGGTGCCTAGTCCTGGTCTTGGGAACGGCCCCTGGACTTCGCCACCGCCCTGTACAGGACGCCCGTCGTAAGACCGCGTTCGAGAAGGGCTAATTGGTCGGCTCGTCGATGACGTATCGCTGCTGGCGGGTGGCGGCGCTGCCCCGTGTCAGCCGGCGGGCCATGCCGCTGATCGCGGCCCAGCGGATCATGGCCTCGGCAGTGGCCGTGTGACGCTCGTAGTCCCGCGCCAGGCGGCGATGGCTGGTCAGCCAGGCCAGCGACCGTTCGACGACCCAACGCCGCTCGATCACCGCGAAGCCGATCTGGCCGGGTGCCTTGCGGACGATGTGCAGCACGGTGTGCAGGACCCGCTGGGTCCACTCCACCAGCACCCCGGCGAACCCCGCGTCGGCGAACACGTACCGGACCGGCGTGACCAGGTACATGGCCAGGAGGGTCGTCTTCGCGCCGTCGCGGTCCTGGACCGAGGCGGCCATCACGCACACGACCAGCAGCAACCCCAGTGTGTCGGTGACGATGAACCGTTTGCGCCCGTTGACCTTCTTGCCGGCGTCGTATCCGCGGGACTCGCGGCCCACGGTGTCGGCGCCCTTCACGCTCTGGGAGTCGATAATCCCCGCGGTCGGCTCCTCGGCCCGCCCCTGCGCCGCCCGGACCCGCCGCCGCAGTACGGCCAGCATCTGCTCGGTGACCTTGGCTTCCTCCCAGCGGACGAAGTACCAGTACACGGTCTGCCAGGGCGGGAAGTCGAACGGCAACTGCCGCCAGGCGCATCCGGCGCGGACCACGTACAAGATCGCGTCGACGATGTCACGGCGCGGGTGCTTTTCCGGCCGACCGCCCGTGCTGGGCGCCGGGAGCAGCGGCTCGATCAGCGCCCACTGCGCGTCGGTGAGATCGGAGGGGTAGCGGCGCTCGCGTGGCACCACGCCATGATCGCGACTCCTCGGCCGTCACCGCGACGAGACGCTGAGACCGTTACCAACCCTTCTCAAACACTCACTGAGTGGACCGCCGGCGCGTAGCCGCCGACCGGTGCCGCGACGTGCAGCAGGCTGATGCCCAGCCCGGTGAGCCGATCGGTCCAGATCCCCATGCTGTCCCTTCCTGCGTCGTGGTACGGCCCGGCCGGTGCCGCGCCCTTATGTACCGATCTCATCCGGATCGGGCCGCGGGGAGCATGCAGAACGGTGTACAGGAGTACTCCTGCACATGGTTCGGTTGCTTTCTGCGCGGCTTCAGCCGACGAATCCCCGCCCGCTGCGCCCGAAGCTCTCGCGACGCAGACCTCAGCCCTCGGGAGTTGGATCCCCTTCGGGGGCGTGCGCCGTAACTCGTTCGCCTATAGGCGGTAAGTCCAGCTCTTAAGGGTGCCGGAGTCGAATTCGGGACGCGTGCCTATGGAGCGGTCCAGGACGCCACGCACTCAATTCGGCAAAGTCAGACGACGGCGCAACACTCGAAGACCGCGCGCTTCGCGGGAGAAGCGTGCACGTGACCTTGGTTGGTGCGCTGTCAGCATCGCGTGCGGTTGCCGCAGTGACGAGATGGTATGTCTGTGTCGCCGCCGATCGGATCGCTGTGGTTGGCGTGGCGTTTGCAGCGGTGCCGGCTGTGGATCCGCCCGGTCAGCGCTTCCGGTAGCGGATCAGCAGGGGCACGGTGACGGCGGTCGCGGCGAGGTTGAGCACGCCGCCGACGATCCAGGGCGACGCCAGGCCGTACCGGTTGGCGAGGACACCGCCGGCGAGCGCGCGGCGTGGTAGGCAGCCGTACGACAGCATGCGTCCTGCGCCGCCCGGGACGTGAGGTCCTGGTCCGCAGATCGTGCCCCTGCGGGGGGTGGCTGTGGCTCTATCGGACGATCACACGATTACCGGCCGACGGATGTGGCGCCACTGTGTCGATCCTCCCCCGCGAAAGCCCGCTACTTCCCCCCGGGTACCTGGTCTTTGACCTCGTCGTAGCCGACCTTGGTGGGTGCCTCGGTCGGCGAGTAGATCACGCGGATCACGCCCGTCGGAAACACCTCCGTCGCCATCATCTTCAGGTGGTACGGCGCATCGCCGTCGTCGAATAGCCTGCGGCCCTTACGCGCCGCCACTGGGTGCACGAGCAGGCGCAGCTCATCGACCAGCCCCGCGGTGAGCAGTTGCTGCACCACGGAGATCGAGCCGGGGATCAGGATGCCTCTGATACCAGCATCGGCCTTGAGCGTGGTGACGGCCCCGAGGAGGTCGCCCTTGATCAGCTCGGAGTTGCGCCAGGAGAACTCCAGCGGCTGGCGCGAGACGACCACCTTGCGCACGTCCCCGAGTTGCTTGGCGAACGGTGCGTCGTCCCCACCCGCCGCCTCGCGGTCGGGCCACGCTCCGGCGAAGCTGTCGTAGGTCTGGCGGCCGATGAGCAGCACGTCGGAGGTGTCGTAGTCCTCGCCGACGGCGCGGCCCATGTTCTCGTCGAAGTACGGGAAGTGCCAATCGGGGTCGATCTCGGCCACTCCATCGGCCGAGATGAACAGAGTGGAGATGACCTTTGCCATCGCGGTGATCCCTTCGCCCTCTCCAGTCGGCCGACGAGCCCGGAAACGCACTATGGCCGAACAGTGCATAGTACGGCCCCAGTGGGACCTCATCACGATTTGTTGCCTCGGCGCATCCGGCCGACCGTGAATCACCCACGGTCGGGACGACCTGTGCAAGTGTCGCTGGGCCGCACGTCATGCGAGCCGCTCAGGCCGCCACAGCAGTCCCGGCCAGCGATCCCTGACTCCGGTGCACCGGAAAGGCGGTGGTCGTTTCCTCGGTCCGGCCCAGACGGGGAGACAATCACAGCGTCATCTCCGATACGCGGTGAGGAGGGCTTAGTGAGCGATGCCGACCTGGACGATCCGGACGGAGTGCCTACGCTGATCGCACGATACGGGCAGCTCCTGCGCGGAGATCATGACGAGGGTGAGCGCGGCAAACTCCTGCTGGACATACTCCATGACCTTCTGACTGGGTCGGGCATCCAACCCCGGCCAGCCGCGCCACTCGTCGGGGTGAGTCCGACGCTGGGTCTGCGGCGTGGTGACACGAAGCTGCTGCTCGGGCTGGTCTGGCGCGACTCGCCGCTGACGGCGCAGGACGTCGCTGTGTGGCAGCAGGCCGCGCAGCGGCGTCGCAATGTGCAGGTCGTGCTGATTTCGATGTCGGGGTTCGACTCCCGCGTCGGCGAGAGCGTGGACCCGCAGAGCCCGGCGGTGGTCTTGCTGGACCGTACGCATGTCGAGGCCGCGCTGTGCGGGCTGCTGACGATCGAGGACGCGATGCAGGAGGTCGGTGACCGGGCGATCTTCGACGGCACAGCCTTCACCTCCGTGACCGACCTGGTACTGACGGCGCGGCGTGACGATCCGCCGTCGTTCGTGTCGTTCACCCGGTCGCCGATGCCGTGGGAACTCGAGCTCGCCGTCGCCGCTGGCGTCTCGCTGCAGCATCTGCTCAGCGCAGGCGCGGGGTGGGGGCAGATCACGGGTTTCACCGTCGATGACTCCAGGATGCTGATCACGACCGGCGAAGGCGTCATGAAGTCGACACCCTGCGCGGCACCGCTCACTGGCTGCTGCCGCTGATGGGTTGCTCGGGAAGCGCTCTGGCTTCGGCCGACGGTGGAATCCTGGTCCGGAGGGGCTCGGCCGTCGTGCAGTGGAAGGACGGTGTTTGACACCGATTGCCGGGGATTTGGGCGATACCCGGATGCTGCTGTGGGGTTCCAATGGGCAGGCATGGGTCTTGTGCGGCAGCGGCGCCGAGCTGGCCAGCGCGACGCTGGGCCTGGTTCGGCTGGGCGGCACGGTCGATGATCAACAGCGCTACTCGATCTCAACGCCGTTGCGTTTAGCGTCGGGGACGGGAGGCAAGTCCCTTCTCGAAGATTGTGACGTCGGCGTGGAAGCTGTAGGTCTGTGTGGTTGCGGGGTGCTGCCCGGCGTTTGGTCCGTACTTGCTGGTCGGGTTCTTTCGCGTACGGGCCTTGACACGGGAGCGGCGCCCTGCGGGCAGTA